>WJIW01000171.1 GCA_014730065.1 Armatimonadia bacterium
GGCTGCGTCTCCGGCGTGGGCTCGGGCTCCTGCGCAGCCTCGGGAGCGGCGGCGGGAGCCGGTGTTGCCGATGGCTCGGGGACGGCGGCCATGGATGCGCCACAGAGGCGGCAGAACTCGGACGTCTCGGAGTTGGGCGCTCCGCACGAGGGACAGGCGGCCAGCGACGGGGGCCGCGAGGCGTCCTGAGCCGCCTGCACCGGCAAGGGTCGGCGGCAGTTACGGCAAGCCGTGTTCGACTGGGCGTTGACGGCGCCGCAGTGCTCGCACCGCTGAGCACCATCCATCACGGGCGCCGCGGGTTCCGCCGATGGCAGGTTGGCGCCACAGTAGAAGCACTGCTGCAAGGCCGGCATGCCGGGCTGGGGGTCGGGAAGCTGATGGCCACACTCAGGACACTGCAGCGGACTCTCTCCTCACGGCCGACGACGCTCCGGTTGGCACATGACGCTCGAGGGCGGCCGAGGACACGCCCTTCAGTACACCAACGCTCGCTCGGGCACCTCGCCCTCCCACGTCTCGGGTGCGTCTAGTCCCAGCAGACGCATGATGGTCGGGGCGGTATCGTACACCCGGACAGTTTCGGGGATGGGGTAGTCCTGCCGCACCCCGACGCCCGCCACGATCCAGGGCACCCGCATGATCGTCTCAACATTCACGTCATGCCGGTCGGCCTCCCCGCCGTGGTCCGAGGTTAGCACCATGGCCGACCGCGTCGAGAGCCCGAGACGGTTGATCGCCGTCAGGAGCCGGCCGAGCTGCCGGTCGGCCTCGAGTACGGCGTTCATGTACTGGATGGAGCCCCAGCCGTACCGCAGCCCCGCCGCCTCGGAGTCGGGGAGGTGGATGAGGTAGAGAGCGGTGCGCTGGTTGGGGTCCCGGAGGTGCTCGATGGCGGCGTCCATGATGACCTGGTCGGTCTGGCCGAAGCTGTAGAAGACGTCGAACACGCCTTCGGGCGCCAAGTGCTCCAGCTTCCTAGGGCCGACGAACCCCGCACACCGCAGTCCCGCCCGCCGGGCCTCGGTGAACACGCTCGATACCTTCATCGGGCCCATTTGGGGCCGCCAGTCGTCCCAGTCCACATTGTGTCTTCTCACGGGCAGGCCCGAGGTCATGGAGGCCATAGCGGGCAGTGTCAGGCTCGGCTCAACGGTGACGGCCCTTAGTGTGTAGGCGCCGGCCCCCATGAGGCTCCGCACGTTGGGCACCTCGAGTCGCTCCAGGTACCGAGGTGCGCACCCGTCGATGACCACCAGGAAGACGTGATCGGCATGGACCTGAGCTGGTGCGGGGCCGGCCAGTGGTCCGCAGGCCAGGCAGAGAACGATGGCCACCGTGATTCCGCGTGCGAGCATACGTCGGTCACCCCTCTTGGGAGCAGCGGGACCAGCCCTTCGTCCCACCGTCCGCTGAAGTAGATTCCCGCCCCAAGGGCGCAGGTCCTTGGCCTCGAAGCGTGAATCTACTAGCAGACTAGGATAACCCAGGCCGCGACCAGCGCGGCGATCGATTCATCAATCGATGGAAGGGACCAGCTCCTTGGCGAAGTCCAAACTGAAGGTCGGAATCATCGGTACCGGGGGAATCTCCGGCGCCCACATCAATGGCTATCAGAAGATGGCGGACCACTGTGAGATCGTGGCCCTCTGCGACATCCAGCCCGACGTGGTCAAGGCCGTGGGCGAGCGCATCGGAATCGGGCCCGAGGCCCGGTACGTGGACCACAAGACCATGCTCAAAGAGGGGCCGAAGTTCGACGTGATCTCCGTCTGCACGCCGAACAACGCCCACCGGGAGTGCACCGTCAACTCCCTCAAGGCCGGCGCAGACGTCCTCTGCGAGAAGCCCATCGCCGGTACCGCCAAGGATGGCGAGGCCATGGTCAAGACCGCCGAGGAGACGGGCAAGCGGTTGATGATCGGACTCCAGAACCGCTGGAACACCGAGTCCCAGGCCATCAAGGCTTTCATCGACAAGCGCGCCGTGGGCAACATCTACCATGCCAAGGCCAAGGCCACGCGCCGCCGGGGAATCCCGAGCTGGGGACGGTTCATCGAGAAAGACTACAGCACGGGCGGACCCCTCATCGACATCGGCGTTCATATCCTCGACCTCACCCTGTACCTGATCGACTTCCCCAAACCCGTCTCCGTGATGGGCTTCTGCTATGACACCATCGGTCCCAAGAAGCCTGCCAAGTACGTCCCGTGGGGCCCCTGGGACCACAAGCGATTCGATGTGGAGGACTACGCCGTTGCGCTGGTCCGTTTCGAGAACGGCATGAGTCTTCTGCTGGAAGCGTCCTGGACGCAGAACCAGGCCGACGAGCAGTTCAATGTGCAGGTCCTGGGCGACAAGGGCGGCGTGGAGCTGGATCCGCTTCGCTTCTATGGCGAGTTCCAGGGCTTCCTGACCAACACCGAGCCGGTCAGCTTCCCGAGGGTGAATGCCCATGAGGAGGAGATCCGCCGGTTCATCGAGGCCGTCCAGAAGGGTAGCAAGGCACCCACGCCCACTCCGGGGGCCGATGCCTTGACCGTTCAACGGATCCTCGACGCCATCTACGAGTCCAATGAGAAAGGCAGCGAGGTCCAACTCTAGGCGACTAGTGACGATCTGACGATGTGTGCTGTGCCTGCTTTCCTCTCGCCAATCGACTCGGCCCCGGGGCCGCGAGGTCCGGGGCCATGGGATGACCTGTGAGAGGTGGTAGCGCGATGAGCGCGGGCACGAGGGATCCGAAGTCCGGCAAGTCTGGCGGCACCGACACCAAGGAGGCCAAGACCGCCAAGCGAGACGACCTGCCGAGCCCGTACACACCCATCGATCAGAGCGTCTTCGAGCACCAGACGGGCGAGGCCGAGGAGCGGATCGACGAGCGGCGCAGGGAGAAGGAAGAGCTTCAGCGCCAGCAGCGGATCGTCACACTCATTGCAGGGATCGTGGTGGCCTTGGTGGTGGTGGCGGGCGTCGTCGCTATCATCATCAACACCGTCTCGTGATGGCCGGCAAACATCGCACACGGGGGAGGCCCAGCGGGATTGCTGGGCCTCACCACTGTACGGACCGGAGATAGGCGGGATGCGGGAGTGACGCGCAAAGAGCGGCTAGAGGCAGTCATCGCGGGCGAGCGGCCCGATCGCACGCCCCTTCTCGGAGGGTGGATCGCCGCACCCTCGCTCATCATGGAGATCACCGCCAAGCCGGCCGAGGAGTACTGGGCCGATCCCATTGGCGTCTCCATCGAAGCCTACGATCGACTCGGGATGGACGGGCTCATCGGGGTCTTCGTCCCGCGCCACCAGGACGATTTCCGCTGCATCGATGGCGAGTCGTACATGAAGGCCGACAAGGGCCTGACCCTGGAGGAGGCCGTGGCGGCCATCGATGACATGCCATCGGCCGAGGAGGTGGAGGCGAGCTTCGACTTCGATGCCGCCTACCAGATCTTCCGCGACGAGCTGATCCAGGGCCAGCGGCGGGCGGGCGATATGCTCTGGATGCCTGCTCAGTGGCTCGCCGCACCCCACGTAACCTGGTACGCGGAGCTGGGGTACGAGGCATTTCTGATGGTCATCGGCCTCCACGAGGACCGGGGCGCGAAGCTCATGCAGATCGGCGGCGCCCGGGGCCGGAACCAGTGCCGCCTCATCGCCCGGGCCGTGGAGGAGGAGCTCTATCCCCGGGCCGTGCTGCTGGGGGAGGACATATGCACCCAGCGCGGCCCCATGGTCTCACCGGACTTCCTGGAGAAACACTACCTGCCGGCCCTGGTACACGGATTCGAGCCCCTGCTGAAGGTGGGCTGCAAGCCCATATGGCACTGCGACGGCGACGTCAGGCCCCTTCTGCCCATGCTCATCGAGTCGGGCGTGCAGGGCCTACAGGGCTTTCAGCCCGAGTGTGGCATGGACATCGACTCCATGGCCCGGCTCCGCACTCGCGATGGCGAGAAGCTGGTCCTATTCGGCCCCCTATCGGTGACCACGGAGCTTCCCGTATGTACCCCCGAAGAGATCCGAGCCAAGACCCGGCACGCCATCGAGGTCTGTCGCGACCAGGCCCACCTGGTGCTGTTCACGGCCAACACCATCAACCCGGACATCCCCCTTGAGAACCTGCGGGCCATGTACGACGAGGCCCGGCGGGAGGAGCGAGGCGCCGATGGCTAGGGAGGACGAGGCCGGAGACCGGGGGCCATGGATCGAGCGGGCGCTACCCGCCTGGTCGTGGCTGAGCCGCTACCGGGCCAGCGACCTCCCCGCCGACCTCATAGCCGGCGTGACGGTGGCGGTGATGCTGGTGCCCCAGGCCATGGCCTATGCCATGCTCGCTGGCCTGCCGCCGGTGGTGGGTCTGTACGCGTCGACCCTCCCCCTCATCGCCTACGCCCTGTTCGGATCCTCCCGCCAGCTGGCCGTGGGGCCGGTGGCCATGGTCTCGCTGCTGGTACTGTCCGGCCTGTCGGCGGGCTCGACGGAGACGGGCGGGGAGGCCTTCGTCCAGGACGCCCTCCTGCTGGCGCTGCTCGCCGGCGTCATCCAGATCGGCCTGGGTCTCCTGCGCCTGGGCGCCCTGGTCCACCTCCTGGCCCACCCCGTCGTATCGGGCTTCACCACCGCCGCCGCGCTGATCATCGGACTCAGCCAGATGAAGCACCTGCTGGGCGTGGAGATCGAGTCGGGCTCCGAGGCCTACGAGGTGGTCATACAGCTCGCCCAGCGCCTGGGCGAGATCCACTGGCCCGCGGCCATCATAGGGCTGGCTGCTGTTGCGGCCCTGGCCCTGGCCCGGCGGTTCGCACCCAAGCTGCCCGCGGCGCTCATCGTCGTCGGGCTGGCGACGGCGGCGACGTACTTCCTGGGGTTACACGAGGATGGCGTGGCCGTGGTGGGGCGCGTGCCGGCGGGTCTTCCGGGCTTCACCTTCCCGGAGCTGCATGTCCAGCGGATCGCCGATCTCACCCCCTTGGCTGCCTTGATCGTCCTCATCGGCGTGATGGAATCCATCGCCGTGGCCAAGACCATCGCCTCCAAGGAAGGTTACCGGATCTCCCCCGACCGCGAGCTGGTGGGCCTGGGGGCCGCCAACGCCGTGGCCGCCTTCCTGGGGGGATACCCGGTCACCGGCGGGTTCTCCCGGAGCGCCGTCAACCACCGCGCGGGGGCCGTCACGCCCATGGCGGGAGTCATCACAGCGGGCCTTGTGACACTGGCCCTACTGCTCCTCACACCCCTTTTCCGGCCCATGCCCAAGGCGGCCTTGGCGGCGGTTATCCTCGTCGCCGTCGCCTCCCTGGTCGATTTCGGAGAGCTGGCCCGCCTGTGGCGCCTGAAGCGGCCGGACGCGGCGGTGTGGCTGACCACCTTCGTTGCGGCCCTCGGGCTGGGCAGCGAGAAGGGCATCGCCGTGGGTGTGGGGCTATCCCTGGTGGTCTTCGTCTGGCGGAGCGCCCGGCCCCACATGGCGGAGCTCGGCTATGTGGAGGATCACGATGCGTACCTGAATCTGGAGCGGTTTCCGTCCGCCCAGACCCATGATGGGGTGTACATCCTGCGTGTCGATGCATCGATGTACTTCGCCAACGCCGCACATCTGGAGGATCACCTGCGAAGCGTGGCAGCCGAGCGCGAGGGGCTCGAGCATATCGTGCTCGACCTGGCCGGCGTGAACGACATGGACTCCTCGGCCGTCCATAGCCTGGAGGAGTTGCTCGACGATCTGAGCGAGGCCGGCGTGGCCCTGCATCTGGCCGGCGCCAAGGGTCCTGTGCGCGACCTGCTCGAGCGGGCGAGCGGCCAGTCCAGCCATAACCTGAGGACCGAATACCGTACGGTGGACGACGTTCTGGGGGAGATCACCGAGTAGCTCCGGCCCCAATTCCACCCCTCAATGCCCGTAAGGGAACGCGCACCGGATCTTAGTACCTTCGACCGATAGCGGCCTGGGGGGCTGGCCGCGTAGTCTAGGTATGTGCGCCTTGCGATTCGGGCGCGGAGCGGCGCGAGCTAGGACGCGCTCCCGACAGGTCGAGCGCTCCACCGCGCCAGGAAAGGGAGTCAGCGATATGTTCCTAGAGAAGGTGAAAGCAGCGGGACTGGCCCACGTCTCGTACGTGATCGGCGATGGCAATGAAGCGGCGGTGATCGATCCCCGCCGGGACGTGGACGTGTATCTAGACATCGCCCGCAAGCAGGGCGCGCGGATAACCAGGGTGTTCGAGACCCACCGCAATGAAGACTACGCCATCGGGTCGCTCAACCTCCAGCGGATCGCTGGAGCGGACATCTTCCACGGCGCGGGGGGCGTGGATTTCGCGTACGGCGAGGAAGTCAAGGAGGGCGCCACCTGCGAGCTGGGCGACGTCAAGCTCGAGGTGCTCTCCACCCCTGGCCATACCGATGAGAGCATCTCCGTTGCCTTCTACGACAAGAGCTTCTCGGGCGACACGGCCCTGGGAGTGTTCACAGGGGATGCCATGTTCGTGGGCGATGTGGGCCGGACGGACTTCTTCCCCGACCGAGCCGAGGAAGTGGCTGGCCTGCTGTACGATAGCCTCTTCGGCAAGCTGATCCCCCTGGGCGACCAGACGCTCATCTACCCCGCCCACGGCGCCGGCTCGGTCTGTGGCTCGAACATGGCCGACCGGGACTTCTCGACCATCGGGTACGAGCGGCAGCATAGCATGCCCCTGCAGCACACCGACCGGCGGGATTTCATCAAGCTGAAGGTGAGCGAGCAGCACTTCTACAGCCCGTGGTTCAAGCGGATGGAGGAGTGGAACAAGATGGGCGCGCCGCCCATGGACCGGCTCCCCGAGCCCCGGGCCCTCAACGCCACAGAGCTGAGCAAGGCTCGGGACGGCAACATCACCATCCTCGATACCCGGAGCGTGGAGGCCTTCGCCGCCGCCCACATCCCCGGCAGCTACAACATTCCCCTGTCCATGATCTCCGCCTTCGCCGGCTGGTTCCTGCCATACGACCAGCCCATCGGTTTGGTGGTCAAGGACCCCGCCGAGGTCGAAGAGGCCGTCAGGCACCTCATCTGGATCGGGTACGACGATGTGGTCGCCTTCCTGGCCGACGGCATCGAGGCGTGGCAGACGGCGGGCCACGAGTACGGCACCATCGAGCCCGTCCACGTTCGCGATCTTGTGGACGACATCAAGCGCAAGGGCACGGTGATCCTCGATGTCAGGTCGCCTGAGGAGTTCGCCGAGGGCCATCTGGAGGGTGCCATCAACCTCTATGTGGGCCATGTGGACCAGAAGATCGACGAGATCCCGCGCGACGGATCCATCACCACCTTCTGCGGCTCGGGCCGGCGCGCCGGCGTTGCCGCCTCGATCCTGAAGCAGCGCGGGTTCGAGCGCGTCCGCAACTGCCTGGGCAGCATGTCGGCCTGCGAGTCCGTCGGCTGCTCCGTGGTCACGGAGGGGGAGTAGGCGAGCCATGACCTCCTCCTCCTGGTTCCCTTGGGCGCTGCTCGCCGCCGCGCTGGTGGCGGTGCTCGCCCTGGGAGCCCTCACCCCCGGAAGCTGGTCACCATACGCCTCCGGCGTCCTGATCGGCATTCTCAGTTGGCTGGCCTTCGGCCTGTCCAAGCGCGGCCTGGGCGCCTCGACCACTTTCGTGCGGGCCGCGGGGGCCATGGCCAAGACGGTCAGCCCCTCGGAAGTCGAGGACAACGAGTACTTCGAGAACGAGGGCATCAAGCTCGACTGGCAGGGCACTCTGCTCATCGGGCTGTTCCTCGGTGCCCTGCTATCGGCTCTGCTCGGCGGCACCTTCGAGTGGACCTGGGTACCGGGCATGTGGGCCGAGGCCTTCGGGCCCGAGGTGTGGCCCCGGCTCATCATCGCCTTCCTGGGCGGGTGCCTGGTCGCCGTGGGGTCGCGGTGGGCCGGAGGCTGCACTAGCGGCCACGGCATCACCCAGACGCTACAGATGGGCGTAGCGGGCTGGATCGCCGCCGCCTGCTTCTTCGTCGGCGGCATCGTTACCGCCCTAGGGATCTACGCCATGGGGGGTGCAATGTGATGAAACGGGACAAGACGCCCCAGCTCATCATCGGGCTCGCCCTGGGCCTCCTGTTCGGCTTCGCCCTTCAGCGCGCCATGGTGACCGACTACGAGATCATCCTCGAGACCCTGCGCCTCCAGGACCTGCGCGTTCTGAAGGTCATGATGACCGCCGTGGCGGTGGGTGCTATCGGCATCTACGCCATGCGGTCCCTGGGCCTCATCGAGCTGAGCATCCGGCCGGCCAGTGTGGGGCGCACCGTGGTTGGCGGCCTGATCTTCGGTATCGGGTTCGCCATCCTGGGCTACTGCCCGGGAACGTCCGTGGGGGCAGCGGCCGAAGGCCGCATGGACGCCCTCGTGGGCGGGATCGTCGGCATGCTTGCCGGGTCCTTCCTGTTCGCACGCATGTACCCGCGAGTCAAGCCCCTCTCCAAGTTGGGAGACATGGGCGACAAGACCCTATGGCAGATGCTCAAGCTGCCGCCCTGGCCCGTGGTCATCGGCGTCTGCGTGGCCATCGTCGCCATACTGTATGGAGTGGAGTCGATGGGACTGTGAAGATGCGACTCCCGAAGGGAACAGCGGTGAACGGCATGCGCAAGTACCTCTCCGTCGGACTGCTAGCGGCGGCGGGCCTTGCCGTCGGCGCGGGCATGATGCTCGGTCAGGTTGTCGGCCAGGCCGAGCCCGACGAGCCCGTGCCCATCGAGATCGAGGACGGCATCCGAGTGGTCTACCAGATCAAGACCGACGGCTGGAAGGAGGGCGAGGCCGCGGGCCTCCACTACATGGCCAAGCTCCGGGACCAGTACCGCCAGATGGGCTTGGCCGATGAGCGCTTCCTGATCGTCGGCGTCCACCACGGCGACGCGGCCTACCAGCTCCTCACCGACGCCGCCTATGCCGACGAGACGGGCGAGGACGCCAACCCCAATGAGGCGCTGATCGCCGACTTGATCGAGTCGGGCGTGCGAGTCGAGATCTGCTCCCAGACTATGGAGAGCCACGGCTGGACCGAGGACGACCTACAGCCCGGGGTGATCATGGTGATCGCGGCCTACCCCCGGGTCATCGATCTCCAGCACCAGGGCTACGCCTACATCCGGTTCTAGCGGCCGGGGCGTGCGCAGGTGCGATGCATGGGCGCACCGAATCACCTCCCAGGGTCTGGGCGATGGCCGGATGAAGGAGGCGGTGTCGTGGCGGCATACCCGATCTGCCGTTCGTGCGTGTGGCGGCTCCTGCTCGTGGTGGGGGCGGCCAGCGTGATGGCCTGGGGCTGCGCGCCCTCGGCGCCCACCGATCCAGCCGAAGAAGAGGCAAATGCCGCACCCACTATCTCCTCCTTGGCCGCCGATCCCGCGCGGGTTGCGGCCGGCGGCGTGACCAGCCTGAGCGTGTCGGCCACCGATCCCGATGGGGATGTCCTCGCCTATGAGTGGTCGGCCCCAACCGGTACTCTGTCCGACGGCGCCGGGGCCGCGGTGACGTGGACCGCGCCGGCCTCCGATGGCGTGTACCTGCTTACCGTGGTGGCCACCGACGGCCAAGGCGCGTCCGCTACTGGCACCCTCGCCGTGCTGGTCTTCACCGAGCCTCCCGCCGATCCCGCCAACTCCCCGCCAACCATCTCCGCCATGACGCCGGCAACCGGCGCCGATGTCGCGCCGAGCGGCACCACCACGGCGACGGCCACGGCGGCCGACCCCGATGGGGATAGCCTCTCCTACACATGGAGCGCCACGGGCGGCGCCTTCACCGGTAACGGGGCCAGCGTAACCTGGACGGCACCCCCTCAACCGGGGACCTACACCCTGTCGTGTCTGGTCACCGACGGCCGAGGCGGCATGGCCCAGCGAGGCGTCAATGTGACGGTAAGCGCGACCGAGCTGATCGTGTCCTGAAGGGGGAGGTGGCGTGGATGAAGGAGCGACTCGCGCCGAGGTGGCGCATGGGTGCGGTGGTATCGGCACATCTGATGGTCCTCACGCTGATCGGTCTGGCGTGCGCCCCCGGCCCCAGCGGCTCCCAGGCCGTCCCCGCGGGCATGGGCGCCCTCCGGCTTACCGTCGAGTGGCCGGGTCCCGCCGACCGGGCGACCATCCGCCTAATCCCCACCCGGGCCTGCACCGTCTCGGTCAGTGTGACCGGAACCGGGATCAGCACCCCCGTGACGGGTAGCGTCAGCCGGACGGCCATGGGCGGCGACCAGTCCCAGCTCACATTGCATGTGCCACCGGGAACGGGAAGAACCGTGGCGGTCACAGCTACCGACGCGGCGGGCGATACCGTGGCCAGCCGCACGGTGACTGCCGCCGTTACCGCGGGCCAGGCGACAAGCGTTCACATCCAGCTCGTCCCCGATACGACGGGGCTGTCCGCCGTCTCCCCCTGGCCCAAGCTGGGCGGCGACCGGGCGAACTCCGGGGCCGCCACCGTCGCCGGGCCCCGGACACCGACTCAGCAGTGGGCCTACACGCTCCCGAGCTGGGTCGAGAGCCCGCCCGCTATCGGTCCGGACGGCACCGTGTACTTCGGCTGCGGCGACGGCAACGCGTACGCCCTCTGGCCCGATGGGTCGCTCCGCGGCACCGCGGGGGTGGGAGACTGGGTCACGGGATGCCCGGCCATCGGGGCCGATGGCGCAATCTACGTGTCCTCCTGGAGCTCGGCTCTCTCCGCCATCCGGCCCGATGGCTCCGTCGCCTGGACCTACCCGGCTCCGGCTGGACGACTGCGGGGCGGCGTTGCCGTTGGCGGAGATGGCACCATCTACGTCGGCAGCGATGATAACCAGCTCTGGGCGGTGAACCCCGATGGCACCGGCCGGTGGCAGTACGCCACGGCCGGGGACGTGAGGGGGACGCCCGCCGTCGCACCCGACGGCACCATCTATGTGGGCAGCACCGACGGCAACCTGCATGCGGTGAATCCCGACGGCACGGGACGATGGCAGTACGCGCTCGCGGGAGGCGTCGCCAGCGGGGGAGCGGCCATTGGTGCCGATGGCACCATCTACGTGGGATCCCAGGACAACAGTCTGCATGCCATCAACCCCGACGGCACCGGCCGCTGGACCTTCGCCACGGGCGGCGACATCCTCGCCTGCCCCGCCGTGGGCCACGATGGCGCGGTGTACGTGGGCTCAGTGGACAACACCTTCTACGCCATCAATCCCGACGGCACCGAGCGCTGGCACTACGACACGGGTCACGACATCAGAGGCAGCGCCGTGGTCGATGCTCTGGGCACCGTGTACTTCGGGTCGTGGGACACCTATCTCTACGCCCTCAACCCCGATGGCTCCCTGCTCTGGCGGCTGGATCTGGGCGCAGCGGTGATCAGCGGCACGCCCGCGCTGGGCGCCGGTGGCCGGCTGTACATCGGGTCGGACAACAACGCGCTCCACTGCATCGGGCGCTAGGGCAAGCCCACCGACTCCCGCATCCGCTCGAGCTGAGCGCGAATGAAGGCCGCTCCGAAGGCGGCCTGCTGGTCCTCGGATCGCGCCTCCTGGGCATGGGTGATGTTCATCACATTGCGGTACCGCGATCGCCCGGCGGGGTCGCCGGCGACCCACAGAGCCAGGCCTGAGAACCCCTGGTTCAGTAGCACGTTGAGACCCGCCCGGGGCCCTACGGACGCGGGCTCATCGGCCTCCAGCGCGGCCTCGCGAGCATAGAAGAGCGCCTCCTCGAAGGCCTCAGCCGCCGCACCGGGCCGGTCCAGGGCGAGCAAATGCACACCGGCCGCCCAGTAGGCCATGGAATAACTCTCGGCGGAGCGGCCGAGGCGGTGGCGCCGGACGATGCATCGCCGGGCCGCCTCCAGGCCGCGCTCCAGGTGGCGCGGCTCGCGGATGCGATCGTCGCCGGGCCAGCAGACGGCCAGCTCCGCCGCCAGGTTGTAGGAGAAGACGTTGGCCGCGTTGGTGTAACGCGCCGCTTCCTCGTCGTCCTCGGCGGTCGAGGCGAACCATAGCGCCGACGTAATGGCGGCATCGCTGAGCTGGATGTAGTTGTCCAGGTCGTCTCTGCCGGGCCATTCCTCCCACGTCAGGGTGTTCTGGACGTGGGCGTAGAGCTGAAGCCGCTCCAGAGGAACATCGAAGCCGTTGATGTGAGCCACTGCGGCGTCGACCCCGCCCGCCTCCATGGCGGCCCGGACCGCGGGCCACTCCGAGGCGGGGAACTCACTAGCCTCCTGGCCCAGGAGCGGCCCCCCGAGGGCCCCCAAGGCCACGATCAACGTCCATACCGAGACGCGGGCGTGGGCTCGCATCCTAGCCTCCCTTCAGGATGTCCTCGATGGACTGCAGCTCACCCTCGGAGAAGCCCAGATTGTCGAGGGCGGCCACGTTCTCCTCGACTTGCTTGACCCGGCTGGCCCCGACCAGCACGCTCGTCACGCCCTCGTCCCGCAGGCACCAGGCGAGGGCCATCTGGGCCAGGGTCTGGCCGCGATTCTTGGCGACATCGTTCAGCTTCCGCACCTTTGCCAGCACGTCATCGGTGACGTGCTCCTCCTTAAGAAAGCCGGTCGGATCCGCGGCCCGGGAGCCCTCGGGGATGCCGCCCAGGTACTTGTCGCTCAGCAGCCCTTGGGCCAGGGGTGAGAAGACGATGACGCCGATCCCCAATCGGCCGGTGTGATCCAGGAGGTCGCGCTCGATCCACCGGCTGAGCATGGAGTAGTTCGGCTGGTGGATGGCGATATGGCCGTGCTGAGTCTGGATGATCCTCTCTGCCTCCACGGTGGCCGCGCCCAGGTAGTTGCTGATGCCGGCATAGAGACACTTGCCCTGCTCGACGAGGAGCTGCAAGGTCCCGATGGTCTCCTCCAGGGGTGTGTCGGGGTCGGGCCGGTGGTGGTAGAAAACGTCCACATAGTCCAGGCCGAGGCGCTGGAGGGATTGGTCCAGGCTCGCGACCAGGTACTTCTTGGAGCCATGGTCGCCATAGGGGCCGGGCCACATATAGAAGCCGGCCTTGGTGGAGATGATCAGCTCGTCGCGATGGGCGGCAAAGTCCTCGCGCAGGAACCGGCCCACATTGCGCTCGGCGGAACCGCCCGGTGGACCGTAGTTGTTGGCCAGGTCGAAATGGGTGATGCCCAGATCGAAGGAGCGCCGCAGCATGGCCCGGGCTTCGTCCAGATCGTCGCCGTCGCCGAAGTTGTGCCAGCAGCCGAGGGAGACGGCCGGCAGGTTCAGGCCGGTGCGCCCGCACCGGCGATAGGTCATGCTCTCATAGCGATCTTCAGCAAATGACATGTGTGGATGCCTCCTCGAGACACCCACACATGTTAACACGAACTAACTTGAGCTACTCCGGCTGCTTGATCTCGATCTGGGCCAGGTCGCCCACCGACTCCTCGAGCCCGCCGCCGTAGAGCCAATCAAGGGCCTCATCGTCGGCCTTCAGGTAGGCGTCCCAGAAGGCCAGGGTTGTGGCCGCGATGTGGCTCTGGAAGGTGGCATCCATGGAGTCATCGCCCATCATCCGGGGCCGGCCCGAGAAGATCATGTGGTCTCCGCCCTGGAATGTCAGCAGTATCTGGTCCACTCCGCCGATGTGATCGAAGGGGATCCGGCGCTGATCGGCAGTGGTATTGCTCACCGGGCTGTCGTCCTCGGTGCCGGTCATATGGAAACACGGGATGTCGACCCCCGCGTAATGGCGGTCCAGGTCACGCGCCCGGGCGGGCACCGGCGCGCTCATGGGAATGGCCGCGATGAAGCGGTCGTCCTTGTATGACTCCATCCCCATGCGCTGGACCTGGGTGTCGCCCTGTCCCGCGATGGCCAAGGTGGTGAAGGCGCCGAAGGAGTGGCCGGCGATGCCGGCGCGCTCCAGATCGACCCTGCCCTCCAGCTCGCCGCCGGGCGCATTCAGCTCCGCGAGGGTGTCCATCGCAAAGCTCGCATCGGCGGGCCGGTCGAGGGCGAGCTGGGGGTTGCTGATGGCGGCCCGCATCGCCGCCATGGGATCGTCGGTACCTCGCCACACCGTATCATCGCTGCCGATGTGCTGCAGATGGACCGACACGTACCCGTGGCTCGCCCAGTGCTGGCCGAGATACCCGTACCCCTCCCGGGTTCCACCCAGCCCGTGAGAGAACACGATCACCGGCGCAGGCTCCTCGGCGCCTTCGGGCAGGTAGATGCGGACCGGTACGACCCGGTCCCTAGCCGGGTCCGTCCACTCCCGGTCCATGACCTCCACGTCGTACGGCCCCGGTTCGGCCGCGACGTCCGCTGACCAGGCCAGCGACATGAGTATCGGCAGCATCAGTAGCGCGGGCAGGGCGAGCCACTTCATCCACATCACGTCCTAGCCGCCCCGAAGGGCCGTCATCGCCATGTGGTGCATCGGGGAGTCGGGGATTCCGTTCAGCAGCGGGTCCTCGGTCTCCACCATCCAGTCATGGAGCGCGGCTAGGAGCTGGTCGCGAACCGGCGCATGCTCGTCGTCTTCGGCCAGGTTCGTCTCCTCCCATGGGTCGGACACGAGGTCGTACAGCTCCACGGGCGGGTGGTAGGCGTACGCCGGCTCTTCGGGGGTCCGGGTCACCGACTTCGGCCGGTACGTTTGGCTGGGGTTCATGAAGAAAGGCGCGGTGGTGAAGTTCACGATCAGCTTGTGCGTCTCGGTACGCACGCACCGGCGGGGGTCGCAGTAGTCGTGGTACGTCATCTCGCCGAACAGCCGCTCCCTGGCTTCGTACTGTCCGCCGGCGAGCAGTGGCGCGAAGCTGAGTCCCTGGGCATTGGGGGGCGTGTCCATACCCAGCAGATCGAGGATCGTGGGCATCACATCGATGTTGCTGATCATCTCCGAGTGCACGGTGCCCGGCTCCCAGCCGCCCCCCGGGTGGCGCATGATAAGCGGTACCTCCAGCCCGGGGTCGTAGAGCGAGCACTTGGCCCGGGGGAAGGGCATCCCATGGTCGGCGGTCATGATGACCAGGGTATTCCCGGCTTGGCCTGTCCGCTCCAATGCGCTCAGGATGATCCCGATGTGCTCGTCCAGTAGCCGAATCGCTCCCTGGAAGTCGGCGAAGTCCTCCTCCGACGACAGCTCGGGATAGATGAAAGGGGGGATGGTGACGCCCTTGGTGTTGTCCGGCTCGGCGCCGAAGCCATGGCGGAGGCGGTGGGGCTCGATGGTGCATACCTCCAGGAAGAAGGGCTGGTCCTGGCCGCGCCGATCCTCCAGGAACTCGGTCACCGTCGCCGACACGTTCCATGCCCGGCCACCGGGTAGCATCTGGGTCATGCCCAGCAGCTCGCGTGTCCGGGCCTCGTGAGGGTGGCCGGTGCAGGCGGTATGGTACCCCGCGTCGCGCAGGATCGCCCCCAGGTGCCGCTCGTCGTCGTGGAGGTCCCATGCGAAGTCGGCGTGGGTCAGCCCCATCACGCCGTTGCTGTGGGGGTACCGGCTGGTGAAGAGCGACGCCCGGCTCGGGCTGCACTGGGGTGCTGTGCAGAAGCTCCGCTCAAACCGCACTCCATCCCTCGCCAGGCCGTCGATATTCGGCGTATGAACGGTCTCCACCCCATAGCACCCCACATGCTGGCCAAGGTCGTGCGGAACGAAGATCAAGATATTGGGTCGATCGAGTTGGGCCAAGATAACTCATCCTCCCCGGTACGACGAATACGCTCGTACTGGATCAAGGGTTCTGAGGCCCGGGCGCCGGGCCTTCAGGCGGCGGGACCGCAAGAAGGAATCGGGCCGCAGCAGACCCTAATCGAGGAGGGTCATAGCGAGGTTAGGCCATGGACGCCATGCAGGGACGCGATCGGCGAAGACTGGGTTGGGCTATCTGGGCGCGCACAGCGCTGCCCGCCGTGCTGTGTACCGTCCTCGTGGTCATGTTCCTCTACGCCGCCCTGTTGCCCGCCGTGGAGCGCTCGCTGCTGGACAACCGCCGTGACGGCCTCGTTCGCCAGGTGGGGCTGCTCCATGACATCTTCCGGTCCCACCATCAGTCGGTCCAGGAGGGAGAGCTTGCCGAGGCCGAGGCCAAGGAGCGTTGTCTGGACATCGTGCGGGACATCCGGTTCGGATCAACGGGCAAAGACTACTTTTGGGTCAACGACCTCGATCACGTGATCCTAGCCCATCCTTACCGTCCCGACCTGGAGGGTGAGAGCCAATACGATCTCCAGGACCCCGCCGGACGCTACTTGTTCCGCGAGGTCGTCCAGGTCGCCAAGCAGCAGGGCTCGGGATACGTGGACTACATCTGGCAATGGCAGGACGACCCGGGCCGGCCCATGTACAAGTTCTCGTACGTCCGCGTGTTCGAGCCCTGGGGCTGGGTTATCGGCACGGGTCTGTACCTCCGGGACGTGGAGCGGGAGATCGCCTCCCTGACCCGCTTCGTGCACTACCTGTCCGTGGGCCTGGTGCTCATTGTCCTGATCATCACCGGCTACCTGGCCATGGTAGGCATCCGAGGCGAGCGCCGGCGGCTGCACTTCGAGGAGCAGGTGCAGCGCAGCGAGTCGCGGTACCGCGGGATCTTCGAGCTGGCGCCCCTGGGCATACTGCTGCTGGATAGGCAGTCCAGGGTCCTGTCCGCCAACCCCTTCATGGAGGAGTGGCTCGGGTACTCCGCCGACGAGATGGCGGGGGTGCCCCTTCTCGACCAACCCACACTAACCCCGTCGGCTCGCGAGAGGGTAGGCGAGCTGTGGGACGAGACCGACCCAGGCGACATCTTGGGTCCCTTCGAGCTGACCCTGGTGGACTCGGGCGGCGAGGAGCACATCGCCGAGGTGCGAGCCCTCTCCGTCGCCGAGGACTTCCAAGAGGGCATCGCCGCCATCGTGGTGGCCGCCGACGTGACCGCTCACCGGCACAGCCAGCGCGAGCGCGCCCTGCTGGAGGAGCGCCTGGCCCACAGTCGGCGGCTGGAGGCCATCGGCCAGCTCGCGGGCGGCGTCGCCCACGATTTCAACAATCTCCTCGCCCCCATCATGGGGTACACGGATCTCATGCTGATGCAGACCCCTGCGGGCAGCCCGGATCGGTCGCGCCTGAGGGAGATCCAGTCGGCGGCGGCTCGGGCCAAGGTACTGGTTCAGGAGCTACTCACCTTCGGCCGGCGGCAGGTGCTGGACCGCCAGGTGGTGGAGCTCGCCGAGCTGGTCAACGGGTTCCTCGGCATCCTGCGCGGCGGGCTTCGCGAGGACATCCGTATCGACCTCGACCTGGCCGATCAGACCGTCGCCGCTCTCGTCGACCATGGCCAGGTGGAGCATGCCCTCATGAACCTGGTGGTGAACGCCAGGGACGCCATGCCCGAGGGCGGAGTCCTGATACTGCGGACCTACCGCCGCATCGTCGATGGCTCCGAGGTTGCCGAGTTCTCCGCCGCCGACCCCGGTGAGTACTCGGTCCTTGAAGTCGAGGACACCGGTGACGGGATGCCCCACGAAGTACAGGAGCGGGCCTTCGAGCCCTTCTACTCCACCAAGGAGGTGGGCCAGGGCTCCGGGCTCGGCCTGGCGACCGTCCACGGTATGGTCGAGCAGCATGGCGGTTTCGTGACCCTGGCCAGCGTCGAGGGCGAGGGCACCCGAGTCAGCCTGCATTTCCCCTTCGTCATGCCCGCTGTGGACGATGCCCCTCCCGACGACCAGGCCGAAGCCGAGGCCAATGGCACGGGCATCGTGCTCGTGGTAGAGGATGAGCCC
>WJIW01000172.1 GCA_014730065.1 Armatimonadia bacterium
AAGGGGGCGCGGGGAGTCGATGGACGGGAGTACCCATGGGGGGGTACGAGCTGGCTGGATGGCTGGGACGCGACTCGCTGCCGGAATCGCTGGAACGGGTACGACGAGAAGCAGTCAACGGCTGATGTGTTCGCATTCCCGCGGGGGCGCAGCCCTTGGGGCCTCTACGGGATGGCGGGGAATGTGTCCGAGTGGACGGCGGACCACTACGATGCCAATGCCTACCTCCGGTACTCCACCGGTGACTACTCTCCACCGCCGCATAGTGGCACACGGGCGGTTCGCGGGGGCGCCTGGGGCTATGGCGCCGAATACGACTACCGATGCTCGCGGCGCAAAGCTGGGCCCGCTTCGTCGAGTTCTGTGGTCGGGTTCAGGTGCGCAATGGACCCGCCCTCGGATCAGGCGCAAGGGCGATAGGGCCAAGGCTGAAGCGCTCCTCCTTCGTGATGGCAGAGGAACTCCAGTCTACCCCCTGCGGAGGATTCTGCCGAACGCGAACCCCACCACCGACACCGCCAAGCCGGGATACATCGGCTCAAGGCCGAGGGGGTATTGGGGGCCGAACTCGCCGGGGTTTAGGGCTCCGGCGATGAGCCAGGCCAGCGACGTGCCGGTCGATAGCAGCATCACCGCCGCCGCGGCGCCCTTGCCGATCTTGAACCGGGGCCAGTAGGCCGTCAGCAGCGGAAGGAGCAGGCCGGGGATCAGCACCGTGCCCACGGTGTACCAGAGGTCCACCACCGAGGGCACCACGACGGCGAGAGCGATGGCTATGCCCGTCGTCAGCAGCAGCCCCATGATGGTCCGCAGATTCAGTCTCTCATCGGGGTCGCCGCCCACCAGCCGGTATACGAAGTCCCGGGTGAAGGTCACGCCCGACATGAACATGGTGCTCACCAAGGTCGACATGATCGTCGCCAGCAGGCCCACGAAGAACAGGCCTTTGGCCCCCGCCGGGAGCAGGCTATCGGCCAGCAGGGGGTAGGCCATGACCGTCTCCGTCTCCGTGAGCCCGGGCATGGCAGCACGGGCATAGAGACCCACGGCGCAGGTCAGGAAGTCGAAGATCATCCAGAACCCGATGCTGACAAACACGCCCCGCTTGGCCACCTCGGGCGACTTGGCCGCATAGCATCGCTGGTGGAAAGAGGGATCGACCAGGGTCCACAGGGCGATGAAGAACCAGGCGATGATGTACTGGGCCGAGTTCCCGCCACTCCAGGTGAGGTGTCCTTCGGGGAGTTTCTGAGTCAGCGCCTCGAAGCCGCCGTAGCTGCTCACGCAGTAACCGAGCATCAGGGCGAAGCCGGCGAACATGAGCACGAACTGTACGATGTTCACCCGGACGTCGGACTGGAACCCGCCGGCGTACACGTACACGGTAGACAAGACCACTCCCGCGAGCATGGCGGGGATGATGGGCCAGCCGAAGATGAGCTGGAGCATGGTACCCAGCATGAGCACATAGGGCGCGGGCGTGGTCAGGCAGTAGGTGAAAGCGGCTCCGATGACCGCGGCGGGCTTGCCGTACGCCTCGTCGATCTTATCGGGGATGGTGTAGAGCGATGCCTGGCGGATGCGTGGGGCGAGCCAGATGGCGAACACTGCGGCGAAGATGTAGTACGGTACACCGAACACGACCCAGTTGGAGATCCCGAATTGGTACGTGAACTCGCCCACGCCCAGGATCCCGCCGTACCACGTGGCGACCAGAGTGGCGACGAAGGCGGGGATGGTCAGGGTGCGGCCCGCCAGGAAGTAGTCGTCCGAGGTCTTGTTCCTGCGCAGCCAGAGCAGGCCGGCGATCATGATCGCCGCGAAGTAGGCGACGATCATGCCATAGTCCAAGGCCCCGAAATCGATGGAAGGCATCAGCCCGTCTCCTCCCCGTCGCTACGCACCACCACCGCCACGGGCCCACCCGCGACTTCGATGGCAGCGTCCTCCCTGAGCACCTCGTTGCTTAGTCCCCTTGAGCCCTGGGCCACGATCTCGTCCAAGGGCCAGCGTAGCCCGTGGGTCTTGATGTGGACGCCCGGTCCCATGGGTAGCAGGGACACGATGGCTCCGGGCTGCAGGTCAAGGGGCGTCCGGCCCAGCGCTCCCCAAAGCTCCCAGCCATCGCCCACAAGGCGCACGTCGGCTCGGTCGGCGTACCGAATGCAGAGCAGCACGTTGGCCAGGGTGTGGTCCATGCGCAGCCCCGCCCCTCCCAGGATCCGCGTGGATACCTGGTCACGGCCGCTGATGCCCCGTTCCTCTGCTGATGCGATGCAGTAGAGCACCGCCTTCTCACTGTCGGAGTCCTCCTGGACGTCATGGGGACCCGCGTCGACGACCTGGGCTCCTCGGACGGGTCCGGTGACGGAGTCCATGTCGCCGATGATGACGTCCATCCTGCGCTCGCCGGGCCCGACGCGTCCCGCGGCGCCGTCGGTGTACACGACGAGGTCGGCCCGGGCTTCCTCCCGAGTCAATAGCTCATCGGACGGGGGCTCGCCGTTGCACACGACGAGCCCCCGGAAGCTAGGGCCGACCCCGTTGTGGGT
>WJIW01000173.1 GCA_014730065.1 Armatimonadia bacterium
ACCTCCGGGGCCCTCTTCCATTACGGTCGCACAGGGGCTTTACAGCCTCGACGGCCGAGGCTATACTCTCCTCTTGGTGTACGAGGAGAGGTGAGTAAAAGCGCCTGCCCTAGTCCCCACACTCCCCAACACGGTTCGAACGGTTCGGTCCTCGACGGTCAGGTCCTTGTCCTGAACCAGACCTATGAGCCGCTCAACGTCACCACTGTCCGTCGCGCCCTCCGCCTCGTGACGAAACACAAGGCCGAGGTGCTGGAGAAGAATGGCGCGATCATCCATTCCCCTGCCATAACACTCGAGGCCCCAAGCGTGGTCCGGATGCTCTACCGGGTGAAGCGCCCCCTGCCTGAGCTCAAGCTGACTCGCCGCTCGGTGTTCGCCCGGGACGGGCACAAGTGTCAGTACTGCGGCCGCAGCGACATCCCCCTCACCATCGATCACGTCGTACCTAGATGCAGGAAGGGTGCCACGAGCTGGAGCAACGTGGTCGCCTCATGCATCCGCTGCAACAACGTCAAAGGCGACCGCCTGCCGAAGGAGGCGGGCATGAAGCTCCGCAAGACTCCCCGCCGTCCTCGCTACACGCCTTACATCAGCCTTCCCACCTTCCTGTCGGCCCAGCGCGCCGGCCGGTGGGGGGAATACCTCGACCCCTGGATGAAGTGCGACCTCTAGAGACCCTCTCCCCTTTCCCGGCCCAACGGTTCTCGCAGGCGTTAGGCATGGCGCCGCGGAAGTCAGCGGGTGCCAGCTAGCACGGCGCGAAGGGACTGGAACACACCATGCACGACTTCCTGAAGCAGTTTGGAGAGGCGGGGCTCGAGGGCACCCGCTACCGGGGCGTGCCCTTCTGGGCGTGGAACGACCAGCTCGACCCCGAGGAGCTCAGGCGGCAGTTGGCGGCCATGGGCGAGGCCGGACTGGGCGGCGGCTTCATGCACGCCCGCATCGGCCTGGAGACCCCGTACATGAGCGAGGAGTGGATGGAGTGCATCCGCGCCTGTGTCGATGAGGCCGAGAGCCGTGGGATGGGGGCCTGGCTGTACGACGAGGACTGTTGGCCGAGTGGCTCCGCCGGCGGCGCGGTGCCCAGCCTGGGCGAGGAGTACCTCCAGAAGATGCTCATCCGCGACCGCGTGCCCCCCGGTGATGAGCTGGCACCCGACGAGAGGGAGATTGCCCGCTTCGCCCTGGTGCAGGAGGCGGGCACTGCCGTGTACCGGCGGTTCGAGGGCGAGCCTCCTCCGGGCACAAGGGAGATCCACCGCTTCCGCTACCAGGTGACCGAGTATGTGGATCTCCTGTCGGCCAAGGTCACCCGGGCCTTCATCGAGCATCAGTACGAGCCGTACGCCGCGGCCCTCCGCGACAAGTTCGGCGCCGACTTCTCCGGCCCAGTTCCGGGCATCTTCACCGACGAGCCCCAGCACTGCAACGCGCCGTGGTCCTTCGATCTCCCGGCTGCCTACCGCGACATGTGGGGCCGGGATCTGGTCGAGGACCTGCCCGCCCTATACGACGAGGTCGGCGATCATGCCGCCGTGCGCCATCACTACCATGCCACGGTGCTGGAGCTGTTCGTCGAGGGGTTCACCAAGCAGATCGGCGAGTGGTGCCGCGAGCACAATCTGGACTTCACGGGCCACGTCATGGCCGAGGACACCCTCATCAGCCAGACCATGTTCGTCGGCGCAGCCATGCCACACTACGAGTACATGAGCCTACCGGGCATCGATCACCTATGCCGCCAGCTCGGCACCGTAACCCTCTGCAAGCAGGTGTCCAGCGCCGCAAGACAGTTCGGCGGGCGCCGAGTCCTGTCAGAGATGTTCGGGTGCTCGGGCTGGAACGTCTCCTTGGAGGCCCTGAAGTGGATGGCCGAGTGGCAGTTCCTGCTGGGGATCTCCCTGCCGTGTCAGCACCTGTCGCTGTACTCTATGCGGGGCTGCCGGAAGCGCGACTATCCGCCCTCGCTCCACGTCCAGCAGCCGTACTTCCCCGAGGTCTATCGCATCCTGAACGACCGCATGGCTCGGGTGCTGTGGGCGCTCGACCAGGGCGACCTGGTGGCCGACCTGGCCGTGATCCATCCCATCGAGACGGCCTGGACGCTATGGGATGGCTCCTCGCCGGCGGGGGGCGACCGGTACAGCGCCGAGTTCGAGAACCTCAGCCGCGACCTACTCAGGCTGGGGGTGGGCTTCGAGTACGCCGACGAGCGGATCCTGGACCGCCACGGCCGAGTCGAAGACGGCCGCCTCATTGTTGGCGATTGCTCGTACACCGCTGTCTTGGTGCCGCCCATGGTCACGATGCGCCAGACCACGCTGGAACTGCTCAGGCAGTTCGTCGAGGCGGGCGGAACGGTCGTGTCCGTGGGCGAAGATCCCCTCCGGGTGGATGGGGTCGAAGATGCGGCAGCCTACGACTTCCTCTCCCGCTGCCGACACTCCCACCTGGAGACGGGACAGCTCCGCCGCACGCTCGACGACCTACCTCTGACCCGCATCAAGCTGCATGCGTCGGGCCGACTCGTCTGCCAGCATAGGAAGGTCGGCGACGACGATCTGTTCTTCGTGCTCAACGCCGACGGATGGAGCCATGCCGAGGGCCGCGCCCTGCTACCCACGGAGCGCCCGGTGTTCCAGCTCGACCCCGACTCGGGTGAGGTGCGACGCCTGCCCTCGACGCGAGTGGGCGGGTCCACCGAGGTCTCGGTGGACCTTCCCGCCATGGGCTCTACGCTGCTGCTGGCCGGTGCCGAGATGCCCGACGCGGAGTTGTCGCCGCCCCGCTCCTATACGCCGCTGGGAGACCTGACGCCGCCCTGGACCATCGAGGCGTTGGAGCCCAACCAGGTCACCCTGGACCGCTGCGTCTGGCGTGAGGCCGGAGGCGAGTGGAGCGCCGAGCCTATCGAGGTCATCCACCTGCAGCGCTGGCTCGAGGAGCGTGAGCCCAGGGATGTTCACCTGCGGTTCGAGGTGGACGTCGAGCTGGAGCCCGAGGACGCCGACATCGAGCTAGTCCTGGAGAACCCCGATGCCATGACCCTTAACGTCAATGGCCAGCCCGTGGAGATGAAGACCCGGGGCACGTGGCGCGATGTCGCCCTCCACCGAGTCAGCATCGATCGGTGGATGAAGCGTGGAACCAATCAGATCGAGCTGTCCTGCCACTTCGTGGGGCGGGAGGGCGCGGGCAGCCCGGTGCACGAGTCCGTGGGCAACCGCCTCCGCTCCCGTACGGAGCTGGAGTCCATCTACTTGCGCGGCAGCTTCGAGGTGAGATCCGAGGGCGGATGGCGCCCCGATGAGCGTGATACGCTGCTGACCCACGGGCCCTTCGTGCTGGTCCCGCCGACCCGGGAGACTCCCGACGGTGAGATCGTCTCCCACGGCTACCCCTTCTATTCCGGCACCGTGCGGCTCAGCCAGCGGTTCGAGTACGCGGCCGGGGTGCCGGAGGACACGGTTCTCAGCTTCGACCGGCCACGCGGCGTGAGCCTGCGCGTGATGCTGAACGGAGTGGATCTGGGAACCCGGTGCTGGGCGCCCTTCGACTTCCCGGTGGGCGGCGTACTCCGGCCGGGGGAGAACGAGATCATCGTGGAGGTATGTGGTACGAACCGCAACCTCCTGGGTCCCCATCACCATGCCGACCTGGAGCCCTATGGTGTGGGGCCGGGCCAGTTCGAGCGAGGGAGTAGAGACTGGCTCGACCACGGGGGCGCGGGCACGAGCTGGCTGGACCAGTACGCCTTCGTGCGCATGGGGCTCAGGGGCAACCCCGTCCTGGGCCGCCGAAGCTCAGGGGACCGAGATGATGGGGGCTAATTCGAGAGAGGGAAGGAGGCCGGAGGGGGGCTGAAGAACCCCAATCTGGTCATAGATTTTGTGAGACGGCCGGATCCGCTTCGCGGGCGGCTGCGGGTGCTTGCGCATGGCGCGTCACCCGGCACGGACGGACGAACACTATGTCAGGGCTGGGCGAAGGGAGCCATCACTGTGGGCAATGAAGAGATCCGCGAAGAAGAAGAAGAGGAGGTCATCGAGGTCGTATCCGAGGACGACGAGGATTCAGATGCTCCGGTAAGCAGTGGCGTGGACATCATCGGTGACCGACCGGTGCGGAGGGCTTCTCAGCAGGCCCCGCCCGGGTGCCTCTACTCCTTCCTTCTGTTCCTGATAGGCTTCGGAGTTGGCTGGATGGGCTGCTTCGCCTACGATACCTTGCAGAAGCAGGAAGAAGAGCAGATCACGAACTACGAGGCCGCCGTCAAGCAGGCCAAGTCCAGCATCCTGGACTTGAGCGATGCCGACATGGCGCAAGCCGTCGAGTCGGCTGCCCAGAAGAACTACGGCCTGGCCGCCGAGTCCCTCGATCGAGTGGGAGAGCTCTACTCGATCGCCAGCGCGCTGGACATCGGTCCCGTGCCCAACACCCAGGCCATACCCGAGATCGCCGAGAAGCTGCGCAGTGACGATCCCGCCGTGCAGCAAGAGGGTGTGGACGAGCTGGCCAGCATCATCGAGGACCCCGAGCTCAAGGCGAAACTGGTGCCCGCCGAGGAAGAAGAGGGCACCGAGGGTGAGGAAGCTGCCGAGGGCGAGGAGCCGGCCGAGGGTGAAGAGCCTGCGGAAGGCGAAGAGGCGGCTGCCGAGGAAGGCGCCGAGGGTGAGGACCCAGCAGAGGGTGAGGGTGCTGCCCCCGCTGAGGAAACCGAGACCACCGAGGAGCCTTCGGGCGAGGAGCCGACCGAGGAGACCGCCGGCGCTGACGCCGAGACCTCCGAAGAGCCCGCTCCCGAGGAGCCCGCTGAGGAAGAGACCAAGAGCGAGTAACCCCCACCCGCCTTGACGGGCGACTCGGGGTAGCGTAATCTACATGAGCGATTGACACGCAGGCCTGGGCCACACCAGGCCTGCGTTTTTCTTGAGTCCCCCACGCTAAAGCCCTTGACAATACCCCGCTCAGGGTATATCCTAATGACGGTTGCCATGGAGGCAGAGTCTCACGTGGTGAGACTAAGTGCCGGCCGCGCGGGAAGCGCCATTGCGCCGTGCGCGGAGCGGTGGCAGCCTCTGGATGACCCGAACCGGCACCGGAGGGTGGACGGTCGGGTCCCGAGGATGGTGAGTACAGAGTGAGCAAGGTAATCGGTATCGACCTAGGAACCACAAACTCCGTCGTGGCCGTAGTCGAGGGCGGCGAGCCGACGGTTATTCCCAATTCTGAGGGTGGACGTACCACCCCATCCACCGTTGGCTTCGCCAAGTCCGGTGAACGCCTGGTGGGTCTGGTGGCCAAGCGCCAGGCCGTCATGAATCCCGAGCGGACCATCGCGTCCGTCAAGCGCAAGATGGGCACCAAGCACCGCTATACCATCGACGGCAAGGAGTTCAGCCCCGAGCAGATCTCGGCCCAGATCCTGCAGAAGCTCAAGCGGGATGCCGAGGCGTACCTGGGCGAGGACGTCAAGAAAGCCGTCATCACCGTGCCGGCCTACTTCGACGACGCCCAGCGGACGGCGACCAAGGACGCGGGCGAGATCGCCGGCCTGGAGGTCGTCCGGATCATCAACGAACCGACGGCCGCGGCGCTCGCATACGGCCTGGACAAAAAGGACGATGAGCTGATCCTCGTCTTCGACCTCGGCGGCGGCACCTTCGATGTGTCCCTCCTGGAGGTAGGCGGCGGGCTCTTCGAGGTCAAGTCCACCGCGGGCAACACCAGCCTGGGTGGCGACGACTTCGACGAGCGCATCATCGACTGGATGGCCGAGGAGTTCAAGAAGGAGCACGGCATCGACCTGCGTAACGACCGGCAGGCGCTGCAGCGGCTCAAGGAGGGCGCCGAGAAGGCCAAGTGTGAGCTGTCGGCCACCACGTCGACTAGCATCGCGCTGCCCTTCGTGACCGCGGATCAGAATGGTCCGAAGCATCTGGAGATGGAGCTTACCAGGGCGAAGTTCGAAGAGCTCTGCGACGATCTGATCAACGCGACCCTGGCCCCCTTCCGCCAGGCTCTGGAGGATGCGGGCGTATCGGCGAGCGAGCTCGACCAGGTCATCCTGGTCGGCGGCTCGACGCGGATCCCCGCCATCGCCGACCTGGTCGAGCGCGAGTCGGGCAGGGAGCCCAATCGAGGCGTGAACCCCGACGAGGTCGTTGCCGTCGGCGCTGCGATCCAGGGCGCCGTGCTCGCGGGCGAGATGAAGGACGTGGTCCTTCTCGACGTGACGCCCCTATCGCTTGGAATCGAGACATTGGGCGGCGTGTTCACTCGGTTGATCGAGAAGAACACCACCATCCCGACCAAGCGGAGCCAGGTGTTTACCACGGCATCGGACAACCAGCCCAGCGTGGAGGTGAAGGTCTTCCAGGGCGAGCGCGAGATAGCCGCTCATAACAAGAACCTGGGCACCTTCTCCTTGACGGGCATCCCGCCGGCGCCACGGGGCGTGCCGCAGATCGAGGTCACCTTCGACATCGACAGCAACGGCATCCTCAACGTGTTCGCCAAGGACACGGCGACGCAGCGCGAACAGTCCATCACCATCACGGGCTCCTCGAACCTGTCCGATGATGAGATCGACCAGATGGTCAAGGACGCCGAGGCCCATGCGGGCGAGGACCAGAAGCGCAAGGAGCTAAGCGACGCGCGCAATGAGGCCGACTCGCTGGTCTACCATGTCGAGAAGAGCCTCGGAGAGTTGGGCGACTCGGTCCCCGAGAGCGACCGAACCCAGATACAGAGCGCCGTCGACAAGGTGAACGAGGTCAAATCGAGCGACGATGTCTCCGCCATCAAGTCCGCGTGCGAAGAGCTCAAGCAGGCTCAGCACGCCTTGGCCGAGATGCTGTATCAGCGCGGCCGAGAGGACGGCGGCGAGGGAGCGGCCGCGGGTGCCCCTGGCGGGCCCGAAGAGGCTCCCACCGCTGAGGAGGAAGAAGAGGAAGTCATCGATGCCGACTTCCGTGCCGAGTAACTGAAGTGCGGG
>WJIW01000174.1 GCA_014730065.1 Armatimonadia bacterium
CACTCCCGGGTCGCGGCAACGGGCACACTGGCTCAAGTCACGCCACCACTACCGCGTGCCCATCGAAATCCACGGTGATCCGGTCCTCGCCCGTCGTGCCGTCATCCACCGTCACCACATACGGACCGGCGCCCGAGATCCCATACGTCCAGCCCGGCGGGCTGGGCGTATCGCCATGCCGGTAGGGCACGATCACCGCGGCCATGACCAGGGAGGTGCTGGCCGGGAAAGCGGTCACCAGCCGCCACGCCCGCAGGTTGGTCCAGCTCGGGGCCCATTCCGTCCACTGCGTCGAGGTGATCTCCGCCGGGCCGCTCTGGCCCGCCGGGAAGAGCATCCTAAGGTGACACTGCACCTCGCTGTAGCGGGTGCCCGCACCATCGCTGCGCTCCCAGTCCACCTCGAAGTTGACCGCATCGATCGTGAAGGGGTCGGTCTCGGCAAGCCCATGGAGCAGGTACTGGTAAGCCAGCGAGTCCGTGGTCGACGCCTGGTCCGCGACCACCACATACGGCAGGGCATGCGTTCCCGTCCGGACCAGCGCCACGCACCGCTTCCACACGCACCCAGCCACCGACTGGTAGCACGAGCCCGCCTCGCCGAAGGCATACCCGTAGGCCGGCTGGTCCGAGGTACTCAGGATCTGGCCGTGGGCGTCGGGCCTGGACGAGAACCCAAACAGGGCCCACTCCTGCTCCGTAGCGCCGCCATACCCCTGCCACGCCCAAGTACCGGGGTCGCCGAACAGGATCACGTTCTTGAGCATCGATCGGCCCGACTGATAGACCTCGGAGTACCGGCCCACGATCGGGAAGATCCAGTCCGGGCCGTAAGCGAGCTGGAAGCTGTTGTCATCGCCATGGGCATGGCCCGTCGCCGCGAGCGGGTACCTCGCCGACTTGAAGCCGACGACGAGCGACCGGTCCGCATCAGTGTAGGCGTCGCTCATCGCCACCACATCAATGTCGCTGAAGTACCGGTACCTCATCGCCGCGTCCGTGGGGGCCGCGGACAGCGAATCCAGGTCAGCGGCGTACCAGTGGATCGACAGCGCATGGTCCTGCCACGGCCAGTCCCCGCTCGCGTAGGTCCCCGCATCCCCGGGCGGCCAGCCGGCGCGCCGGTACCGATGCTTCGCCCACCAGATCGTCGCCGCATCAGCCGAGAAGGCAGCCCAGCGCCAGCCCGGAAGGTCATTGAAGGTCAGGTTCGTCAGGTCGCCCCACCCGGATAGGACGGCCGATACGTCACCCCCGTGGTCCATCCGGCCCCAAGGGCTGTTCGTGTAGGTGAGATACCTCGGAGCCTCCTCCAGGTACTCACACCGCTGAGACCAGTCGACTACGCCCATCCCCGCCAGCGCCCGCACCGCGCCAACGCAGCCCATGGTGAAGTCCCGGTAGACCTGGTAGTTCCAGCCGTCCGAGAACCCGCCGGTCTTCGGCTCGCCGTACATCGACCACGGCTGGCCCCCGGCCATGCCCCAAAGCCGGGCCACAATGAACTGCACCCAGCGCGTCGCCGCGGCCGTCGCCACGCTACCCTCGCCCCAGATCGCGCACGCGGCATACCCCAGGGCGTAGACGTTCTCGTACGCCCGAGACCACCAGTAGTTCTCATCCGATCCCTTCGGCTCACCGAAGAACCGCAGGCGCTCGATCGCGTCATAGGTCCCATCGACCGTGTACAGCGTCTCGCCCCGAGCGATGATCGCCGAGAGCAGCGCGTCCCGCCGCGTGCCATCCAGCTCGCCATCGAACACGTCCAGCGCCGCCGCAAGCGCCGTCAAAGTCGCCCGCGGCGCCCAGTCCGACGAGTACACCGCCTTGCCCGACGTATGCGGCCATCCAGCCACGTTATCCACATAGCCAAACACCTTCGCCTCGATCACCTGGTGCGTCGTGGGGTCGGTGTCCCCGATGGCCATGGCGTAGTAGCATGCCGCGATGCACCTGTCGCCCGCGGCTTGCACCGCCGAGTTCGAGTCCGCCTCACTGACCTGATCCCAGGTGCCCTCCAGATCGGCCCGGGCCACCACCTTGTTCCAGAACCCGACATGGACCCCATCGTCGTTGTAGTGGGCTCGCAGGTAGGCGACCTCCGCGTTGGGCATCAGGACCCGGGGGCGCGATAGGTCGACATGCCTCAGGAGATCGCCCGAGTACACGCCATCACCGCCCATACGCCTCGCCTTCAGGCCGATCATCGGCCATACCCCCTCATCATCATGAGGGGCCGGTGCAGCGGTGCAGAGTACGGTGCCGTGTAGGCAACAAGCAGATCCACGGGCTTCGGAGCGGTGTGGTCGAGGGTGTACCAGCCCAGGGCCTTCCCCGCGTCCCAGTCGACCCGGAAGCCGATGTGATCACCATCGCCCGGCACGCCACCCGCGCAGTCGCCGTTGAGCCAGCTCTGGACCTGCGCCGCCAGGTTCGGAGTTGTGACTTGCGCACCCGCCACGTTGTGAGCGGCCGCGATAAGCTCCGTTCCCTGATCCCATTCGATCGGATCCCCATACCTCGGCAGGCTCGGGTCGCTGGTTAGCGCGGGGCAGCCCTTCGTATCGAGCAGCTCCACGTTGAGCCGGGTTACACCCGAGCCACTAACGTTCCGAACCCATGGGCGGAGGGCCGCATACTGCACCGTAGCGTTCCGAGGCAGCACCGACGACGGAAGCGCGAACCGCCAGTAGGCATCCTTCACGTCCGTGTCGCCAGCGGCGATCTGGCCGCTGGTGTGATCCCAGGCCGACCCGTCGTACCAACCTTCGGAGTCCGCCCCCGCGGACACCACCTCCACCGTCCAGTTCGCGCAGGTCTGCTGGGGGGTGGCCGAGTAGGTGTCCAGCACCGTGCCCGCGTTCGTCACTCGCAGCTCGTAGGTGCTCCCCTTCGTGGCGCCCGCGCCGAAGCAAAGCGACCAGCAGCATTCGGTCAGCTGACCAGCCCCCAGGGAATAGGCGACACCCACCCGGTCCGACCCGGTGACGATCTTCCCATTCACCCATATACCCGTACCGGAGAGCTGCTTGATCGTGGTCGAGATCTCCGCTCGGTACCAGCCGTTATCGCGCACGTACACGGGCTCAGCGGAGTTCGTGGTGACGGCACCCCAGGATCCGCCCGACTCCCGCCACTCCAGCCCCGGCTGGATCGACGCGGCCGCATCGCCCGAGTTGTACAGCTGGACGAGCAGATAGAAGGGCAGCGACTTCGGCCAGTTCGCCACGGCGGCGTCCTCTCCCGCCGCCCAGAGCACGATCGACCGGGCCCACGCGGTCTGGGGCGCGAAGCGGTGGTGACGCTGCTCAAGTACGGCAGCCATCCCTACCACCACCCCAGCGTGACCGCGAGCCCTTTGGGCGCGGTTCCGCCCGGAATAGCGGTAGTGATAAACGCGAGAACGTCCCCGGCATGGAGGACCTTGTAGGTAGGGTCGATCACAGCGGGGGTGGCCGCGGTCGTGGAGTCGGCCTCACCATGGTCGATCGTGACCTCCGTGCTCAGCAGCTCCACCGCGCCACCGGATCGGGTCCGCTCGATGCCCAGGGACGTGGCGCCAGAGATCCCGCTTGGCGTCCCCGTGTGGTGCAGGACCACGGAGCGCAGGACGATCCCATCCAGATCCTCGGGCACCCGCCACTTGTCCAGCGTGCCAACGGTCACGTCCGCCGTGAACGGCACCAGCGGGAACGTGATGGGGAACGCGCTCCGGCTCCTTCGGTACCCCTCCCCATCGATGAGGTCCCAGCGGCAGAGCGGGTGCCGCTGGCAGGCCTCAAGCATCGCCCCATCGACGACGAGATCCCGGATCGCGCAGGGCAGCGTCGCGGCGGGCAGCGTAAGGGAGCCGGTGAGCCGGGTGGCGCCATCGCCCGAGCCCGCGAGGCAGATGTAACCCTTCCCTGCGAGGCTGATCGCCTCGGCGTTGTCACCGGGCGGCGCGACCACCACGTACCACTTCGAGGGGCCCGCATCGGCGATCGCGTCGATCGCGGCCTGGACCGTGGCGTAGGTCCCCTCAGTGGAGACAAAGATCATCTGTCCGTTGCCGCCCATCAGATCCTCTGCGGCCTCCAGGCACGACTGCACGTTCGCTTCACCGAAAACCGTGGGCGATACCCTCACCCCAGAAGCGGCACCGGTACCCGTCCCGGCCTGCCAAGGCGGCAACGTGACCTCACGCGCCATCTCAATCCCCCCTCACAGGCGCTCGGTCCAGCCGCAGGTCCGCCGTCACCGAGAACATAACTCCATGCGAGCCCGCGTTCGCCACCACGATGTTCGCGGCCGGTATCCCCGACAGCACCATCGATATGCGCCTCGTCGCCGCATTGCCTCCCGCCAGTGGTGTCGTCTCCGTAGAGGCCCACTTCACCGTATCCGCCTCACCATTCACCACTGCGTACGCCGCCATCGTGACCTCATCGGCCGCCACGCCGTCCGCACCCCACACCACCTCAAGCTGGACTACCGCTAGGTCGGCCCTGGATGCCCACAACGGGAACGCCACCGCATCACTCACCGTCCCCCCGGCAAGCGCCACGGTCGTCGCCAGTGCTCGTCCCTCGGAGTAGAAGCCCGTCGGTGCTGGCATCTGCCGGCCCTCCTACGCGTAGCCCACGATCAAGCCGTTCTTGACCGTGATGCTCGTCGCCGTCGTCAGGTCGATGGTGCCCGTTACCCCAGGGCTCCCATCGCTCGACTGATAGCCGCCCGCCTGGAACGTATCGGGAGTCCGCAGCACGTTCGCGGCACTCCGGTACAGGTCCACGTCGGGCGCCGTGCTTCCACCCTGCCCCCACGTGATCTTGCCCTCCTCGTCGATGACCAGCCGGGGTTCCGTGTCGCCCTTCTTGAGGAAGCGGAGGGCGTCGTCACCACTACGCAGCACGTACTCATAGGGCTCCTCGGCGAAGGTCAGGCCATCGATCAAGACGGTATAGGTAGAGTCCTGGCCCCAGTTCGCCAGTATCAGCGGCCTGATGAATGCGGTCGCGGGCCGGAAGGCATAGGTGTCGTTCGACTCCGAGATCCCCTCCACGATGCCCTCATATAGGGTCCAGTCCGTGGGCACGAACTCGCTGTTTGCCCCCGAGTAGCCGTAGGTGGAGCCGTCGTGGGTGTTGGCGACCTTCGTTCCCGCCGGCACCGTGCCCCCACTCCAGGCCGAGGATAGGGTGATCGTATGCCCCGTCGTCTCCGCGCCATCGTAGTCGTACACCTTGCGGGTGTAGTAGTAGTCGCCGAACTGGGCGTAGTAGGTGTCATCGAAGATCGCGAAGTTGCGGTGATAACTGTCGCCCGATGCCGTCACCCAGTTCGACGCATCGGTGAGATACACCGTGGTCTCCCCGTTCGTGAGATCGGAGGCAAGTGTTGTCTGGGTCACGTCCGGCTGGAGGAAGTGGATCGGGGAAATGCCATTTCCATCCTTGTCGTAACACACATGGCC
>WJIW01000175.1 GCA_014730065.1 Armatimonadia bacterium
GCCTCCGGCTCTAGCGGCTCTTCCTCGACGATCAGGGGATCCTCGGCTACATCGAACTCGGCGGCGGCGCGGGGAGCTTCCGAGACCACCAGGCCGCCATCGTCCACGTCGAACTCGGCAGGCCCCCGAGGCGACTCGGTCGACTCGGCCTCGGTCAGCCAGGCTGGTCCCAGGGCAACGGGGTCCTCGGACTCTGGCCGGCCCAGTAGACGGCTGAAGAACCCGCGCTTGGGGGGCTCGTCCCCTTGCCACCCTTCGTAATCAGGGTCCGAATCCTCAGTCGAGGGCAGCATCCCGAGCGCTCCGCCGAGCAGTGCCTTCATGCGAGTCATCACACTGCCCAGGGGGGCTTCCCGCTCCCGCGTGGTGCGCATGGCCAAAGCGTACGGCAGGGGGTCGGGCTGGTCCTCCCAGCCCAGGGAGCCACCTTCCTCCAGGCCCACGCCGAGGGCGACGGACGCTTCCCGATCCTCGGTCTCGGGAGGGGCCAGCTCCAGCATCGCCCGCTCGCAGAGGTCGTCCAATGTGGCCGAGGCGGCGAGTACCTGGCATAGCGTCTCGGCGATGGCGGCGGAGGACGCGAGGCCCTCGGAGACCACCAGCACCACATCACCCGCGGCGGCATCCACGGTAACGGTTTCGAAGTGGCCTTCGCCGACGCCGTCGGTCTCCGTCCGGCGCAGGCCGGAACCCTCCAGCTCGCTCTCGGCATGGGCATCGAAGAGTGGAATGGCCCTGCTCTCCCGTAGGAGAACCGCGTCACCAGCTCCCGACCGGATGGCCACGATCCGGTTGCTCCGTACCCCCGCGACGACCAGTCCCGTGGCCGACGGTGTCGTGGGATCCCGACTGGCCACGGCGCGGTTCGCGGCATACTCCAGGGCTTCCCGCATGGCCGAGGCGAGAGCAGCGGGTAGGTCGAAGGCGTCGCTGATGCCGCGCTGGGCTCGGGCCACACCCTCGGGGATCTGCAGGGCGAGACTGCGCCGGAGAGCGTCGATGGCGGCGGCGGTGGTAGCCCGGGCCTGCACCGTCCCATCGATGGGGCTCCCCACGGCTCCCGCGCCATCGAAGCACCAGAGGGCGATGGGCCAGGATAGGGAGGGGCGATGCCCCTCGAACCAGTACGTGTCCTGGTACGGCTGCCCGGGAATGGAGGTGGCGCGACCGGCGCCGCGTACGCGCCAGGCCCGCTGCCGGGTCCTCAGAGGCCCGGAGGGCACTGGGCTGGCGGATTCACGCGGAGGTCTCACGGCACAAGCCACCGATTCTCCGAACTCTTGGGATATTATGGCATGCCGACATGGGACCTCCCTTTTCGGCAGACGATGGCCGCCTTGCGATGAACCGTAGGACGGTACGGGTGTTTAGGTAATGGACACCATACTTAGCCCTCCTTGGGTTGGGCCACGCGAGCGGGATGGGCAACGATGCAGGAATCGGAGCCGACGTGGGCCGATAAGGAGGATCAAGTGCCGTGGATTGGGTGACGATCTCGGCATCCATGTGATAGATTGCTCCGGGCGGACGGCCAGTTGGCGCTGAGCCGGACGCCGGTTTGGTTCTGGCGCGGGGGCATTGAGCGGGTCCCGCTGTGGGGCACGCACCGACTGATTCGTCGGTCGGGAGGTCTGAGGCTTGCAATTCTGGGTACTATACAGAACGATCCGCCGGTGGATCTGGCTGCTACTCCTGCTGGGTATCGTGGCGGCGGGCGTTACATTCGTGCTGGTGTCGTTCCTCAACAAGCCAACCCACCAGGCATGGGCCATCCTGCGCCCCCCGGCCGAAGCCGCTGTTGAAGAGGCCATCACGGGCGAAACGCTGTCCGTTTCGTCGGGTGGAGGACGGCAGGAGGCCGTCGATACACTCGGGGCGCTGCTCGGCACCCCCCGGTTCTACGATGAGTACCGGAACGCGGTTCGCGACCGTCCTGAGCTGAAGCTTGTCTCTCCAGAGGAGTTCGGCAGACTGTTCCAGGTCTCCGAGCGTCCGGGTGGGCTGCTCGAGCTCAGTTTCGAGGGACAGGATCCAGCCGACGCGGCGCGGGTTGCCTATAGTCTGGTCCAGGGCCTGCAGGACCTATACGAGAACATGGAGACGACGGATGCCGAGCGGAGGCTCCTGACGCTCGAGGAGCAGTTGTACGGTGATCACGTGCCCGTCAGGTTCGTGAGACCGCTGTCAGCGGGGGACGACGGCGCTGAGGAAGCCGACGGGAGCGCGGATGGGCAGGCGTCAGCGCGCGCGGTGTACCACAATCCGGAAGACCCCCAAGATCCCAACAATGGCCGCCAGCTAGTGACGCGGGAAGGTGCGCCCCTGGTCGAAGCGCAGCTTCTGGACGAGGGGATCGTCGTCCCATCCAGCGACGAAGCGATTGCAGCCTACAGCGGGGGCCGACCCGCCCACCTCGAGGGCACGGGAGCTAAGCAGGCCTTGGAGGAGCTGAAGAGCGATCTACTTGACTTCCAGGCCCGTCTCGATGTCCCACTCCAGCCTACGGAGGCCCCCCTGGGCAGCGACACACCGGACGCCGTTGTAGAGACTGGCGACGGCGGCGGTTCGGTATACGGGGATCCCGAGCACGATCTGGCTGTGCTCCGTAGGGCCGTATCCAACCTCCGCTCCCGTGAGGACGCGCTGCAAGTCAGCCTCGAGAGGAACCTGGGGGAGCTGGCCGAGGTCCGCAGTGAGATGGCCGCCCTTCCGGAGTGGGAGGGTATGACGCGATCGCCGGGCCAGGAGCGTGAGGCCCTGCGCGCGGCCCTGCAC
>WJIW01000176.1 GCA_014730065.1 Armatimonadia bacterium
GCGGGCAATGACGTTCACCAGACCTTCAGAGTCCAGGCGTTGGAGTGCCTCACGGATCGGCGTTCGCCCCAATCCCAGATCTTCCATCAGGGATTGCTCATCAATCAATGTCGAGGGAGGGAGCTCCAGCGTGACCACCTTCTCCTTGATGAGCGCGTAGGCCTTCTCACTGAGCCGCATGTTCATGGCATCCTTGTCGCTTTGACTCCACCGGCATATGCCAGGGGTAGGAATGTCAGTGAAGTATATCCGTGATATATCAGGAGTATACAACATGATCCCGTCCTTGTCAAGGGCCGCAGAAACGGTGTTCACCGGCGAATCTGGGCCGTGGCCTCAACCTGCCTGTTCCTCTACGAAGGCTTCCAGTTGCCGGGCTGTGGCACGATCCAACGGCGGATCCTGGTGGGCAGCGACCAGTTGCTGCCACCGGTCGCGGGCCCGCGCCACGCTGTCCGGTTTGCCGGCCCCGGTCCATTCATCCAGTCCGGTCCGGTCGCTGACCTCTGGCGTCCAGAACTCGGTGCGACACCGCTCCAGCGTCTGATCCTCCATCAGGAAGTGGCCCCCCGGTCCCACCCTGGCGATCGACTCGTAGGCCAGGGTGTCGGTATCGACGACCAGGGGCCGGTGGAACCACCGCACCCGGCCGCAGATCTCGTCGTCCAGCACGAACTTCTCGTACGAGAAGGCCAGATACGAGCTCAGGATGCCGGCCGCGTGCAGCACGAAATCCGCCCCGCTGTTGACCGTCGTCAGCATGCCCATCATGGACTCGAGCCCCGCCTGGGCATTGGGGTAGTTGGCGTCGGTCAGAGCCCCGCTGCCGCGTGAGGGCAGCCCGTAGAACCGGGCCAGCTGCATATGGACCGCGTTCACCTGGGCCAGCTCCGGGCTTCCGATAGCCAACGAGCCGGTTCGCATATCGATGTTCGTCGACGTCGTTCCATAGATCACGGGGGTGCCTGGACGGACCGTTTGGGCCAGGACGATGCCCGCCAACAGTTCGGCGCTCTGCATGGCCAGCAGGCCGGCCAGCGTGACCGGGGCCGTGGAGCCAGCCATGGCCAGGTTGGCTATCAGCAAGGCCTGGCCCTCCTGGGCGTATCTCAGGATCGCGTGGATCATCTCCCGGCTGTACCCCAGGGGAGTCAGGCTGCTGACGACGCCCATGGTCACGGCGCGCTCGTCCATGCTCTCGCCAAACAGAATGCGGGCCAACGCCAGGGTATGGCCCACACCGAGCTCACTGTCGACGCTGCCGAGGAAGGGCTTGTCGGAGTGGACGATGTGGGCATAGACCATGTGGAGAGGCGCTTTCTCGGGGGGCACGTCGCCCGGTTCCGCCAGCAGATGCCCGCTCACGTCCTGGTTCGGCAGGGCGTGGGCCAGCCTGACCAGGTCGCGGTAATCGTCCACCGTCGGCACCCGCTTGTTCCCATCGGCGTCGATCAGGAACGGCGCTCCATATCCCGGCGCGAACACCGGCCCGCCCTCGCCGATCGTCACACTTCGCTCGGGGTTGCGGCCGTGAAGCGTGAAATGGGCGGGAGCCATCTTCAGGGCCTTCCAGAGTTGATCTTCTGTGATGTAGACGCGCGAGCCGTCCGTCTTGATATCGTGGCGTTGGAAAGCGGCCAGTGCCTCCTGCGAGGGGAACTCCACCCCTACGTCGCTCAGGATTCGCACACTGGTTTGGTGGATCTTCTTGATGTCTTCCTGCGAGAGGATTTCCTGGAACATGATGTACCCTCCTTTGAATGACTCGTTTGGGTAGCTGGCTGTCACCGCGCCTACATGTATCCCTCGAACCGAGTCCGCACGACGGCCGAGAAGACGTAGTCGATCAGGGTCGAGTAGTCGAAGACGGGCAGTCCCGTCGCCTCCTGCGTCGCCGCAGCGTAAGGCGGCAGATCTGTGCATTCGAACAGCAACGCTCTGACGTCGGGGTTCTCCTCGACCAGCGATTGGGCGACGGTCACCACCTCGCTCTCGACGCGCTCGAAGTCGAGCTCCCCCACCTCGGCGTGGATTGCGGCGTGGAACGCGGGTTGATCCTCCATTCCGGCCACCACGTAGTCGGCCTCCGCGCCACCCAGGGCGATGCGTAGGTGTTCTGGCGAGAGGCTTTGTTTCGAGGCGGAGATGATCCCCACCTTCTCATGGGGCTTGAGCAGCCGGGAGACGAAAGGAAGCTGTAGCAGGCTGGACATGAAGACCGGTACCGGCAGCTCTCGGGCCAGGGCTTCTTGGAACAGGATCATGAAGCCGCAGTTCCCGGTCACTGCCCTCACGCCGGCCTTGACGAGTCGCCAACCGGCCTCCAGCATTGGCTCGAGCAGCGCCTGGTCACCGTCGTACACCAGGTGCTCCATATCGCAGCCGCGCACCGTCTCGTAGAGCACCGGATAGGAGAAGGTCGTGGCGTTACCCGGCGTACCGGGCGGAAACGGCATGAACGTGTCCATCATGATGATGCCGATGGCCTGGCCGAAGGTGACCTGGCCACGTTTCACGGTGTATATCATCTTCAATTCTCCTCTCCGGCCAACCGGATGCGGGCAGGGAACCATTCGTTCATGAGCTTGACCTCCAACTCGCTCCCAGCGTCGATCGCCGTGGAGGCGATGTAAGCCATGGCCAGGCTCTTGCCCAGCGTATGGCCGAACCCACCCGACGTGGTCCTGCCCACGACCTCGCCGCCCGGCCGGCGCACCGGCTCCTGGCCCATGGCGTCGAAGGTATCGTTGCCCGATACCTCCAGGCAGACGAGGTGTCTCTGGACACCGTCCTTCTGCTGGCGGAGCAGCGCGTCCCGCCCGCGGAACTCGCCCTTGTCGAGATCGATCAGGGGGTCCAGCCCGGACTCCAGCGCGGTGAACGCCCGGGTCAGGTCGGCTCCCCAGGCTGGCGATCCCGCCTCCAGGCGGAGAGAGTCCAGGGCCCGCGTGCCGACCAGGCGGATGGCCGATCCGGCATCTGGCTCGACGAGGGCCAGGAACCCGTGTCGCAGGAACTCGCTCTTGAGCTGTATCTGCCAGCCCTCCTCGCCGCCGACGCCCGATCGGACGATCCGTGCCGGGGCGAAACCCACCGTCGCCGGGGCCACGTCGATCTCGACCACGTCGGACTCGGAGAGTTCCGTTACCTGGGCCACGAGCTGGGCAGCGCGCGGTCCAAAGATGGCCAGCGCTGCCTCACGCCCGGTGAGGTTTGTGACGTGAACCGAACCGTCGCCGGGCCGGGCCTTGTGCAGCAGGTCGAGGTCGTACCGCTCTGCACCGGCGGCCGAGATGAGCAGAAAACGGTCCTCGGCCTGGCGGACCACGGTGAACTCGGAACGGACCGTGCCCAGCCCAGAGAGGACGTAGCCCGTCGCCACGCCTCCTGGCGCCGGCAAGTGGGTGCAGAGCAGCCGGTCGAGCATCCCTTCCGCGCCGGTGCCCGTCACCGCGAAGCGGGCGGCGTGGCTCACGTCGGCGACCCCCACGCCCTCTCGGGCGCTGCGACATTCGGCGCCCACGTGCTCGAAGTAGTTGGGCCGGTAGAACGAGGGAACGTCCACCGGCTCCACCCCCTCGGGGGCGTACCAGGTGGGCCGCTCCCATCCGTAGGCGGCACCGAACACGGCGCCCCGTTCGGCCAGGAGATCGTGGATTGGGGTGGTCTTCAACCCCCGTGCGGCCGGCAGTTCCTCCTCCGGCTTGGGCAGGCGGTAGGTGCGCTCGTAGGCCTCCTCCACCTTTCGGGCTGAGTAGCGGCGGGTGGCAAACTCGCCGTACCGTCGCGAATCGCAGGGCCACATATCGATCGACGGCTCGCCCTCCACGATCCACTCGGCCAGCTGCCAACCGATGCCGCCGGCCAGCGTGATGCCGAAGGGATTCCCCTCGCCGAGCCAGAAGTTGTGCAACCCGAAGGCGGGCCCGGTAGTGGGCATGTCGTCCGGTGTGTAGGGCATGGGGGCGTGGGTGATGGCCATGATGCCGGCGGTTCCGAGGAGCGGCACACGCTCGACCGCCTTTTCCATGAATGGCATCAGCTTGTCGAGATCGGGGGGCAAGCCCTCCGGTCCGTAGTCCGTCGGGACGCCGTCGACGAAGACCGTCTCGCCGCGACCCTCGTAACATCCAAAAGCCAGGCCCATGCCCTCCTGGCGCACGTAGTACGACTCCTCGGGGTCACGCATGATCGGGAGTTCCGGCAGCCCCGCGTCCCTGCGCGCGATCAGTTCGGACATCGGCTCGGTCATGAGGTATTCGTGCTTGACGGGCACCGACTGGGCCTTCAGGCCGACCATGCCCAGGGTTTGCCAGGCGTAGTTGCCGGTGCAGCTCACCACGTGCTCGCAGACCACGTCACCCCGGCTGGTCCGCACGAGCCATTCGCCATTCGACTGCTGCTCGAATCCCACCACCTCGGTATTCCGATAGATCTCGGCCCCGGCCTGCCTGGCGCCGGCAGCCAGCGCCTGGGCGAGGTCTGAGCCTCCGATGTGTCCATCGTCAGGATTGTAGATGCCGGCCAGTACCCCATCTATCTCCACCAGTGGCCAGAGGGCCTTGATCTCGTCGGGTGTGAGCAGCTGGGCCTTGACGCCGGATGCGTCTGCTACGCTGAGATACCGCTTGAACTCATCCAGCCGGTCGGGGTGAGTGGCCAGCCGCAGGTTGCCGCAGATGTGAAACCCGGGGTCCAGGCCGGTCTCCTCCTCGAGCCGGGCGTAGAGCTCCACGCCGTGCTGATTGAGGCGCGAGACGCACTCACTCAGCGTGTAGAGGATGACGTGGCCGATGGCGTGAGAGGCTGCCC
>WJIW01000177.1 GCA_014730065.1 Armatimonadia bacterium
CATCCACGCCATCGAGCGGCGGCGGGACCACCTTGGCCATGTACGGAACCATGGCCGTGGCCTTCGCCATCGCGCTGGTGGTCTTCCTGTGGACGCCCCACGCCATCGCGTACTGGTTCACGGGCAGCGCCCTGGGCCTGTTCGATACCAGCGTGGCCGAAGAGGCCATTCCCGCGGGCCCCAACGCGGTACTGAACGTGTTGGAGGGCCTGATCAGGCTGGCCTTCTTCTTCGCCTACGTGCTGGCCATCGGGCAGATGCCGGACATCCGAAGGGTTTTCCAGTATCACGGCGCCGAGCACAAGGTGGTCCATGGCGTGGAGGGCGAGGCGGACCTGAGCGTGGAGGGTGTGAAGCACTACTCCACGATCCATCCGCGCTGTGGAACCAACTTCGTGGCCATCGCCATCTGTGTGGCCATCATCCTGCTGTCGTTTATGAACTTCGACCAGCCGCTGCTCCGGTTCGGTATCCGCCTGGCGGTGATCCCCATCGTCGCGGCCATCGCCTACGAGATCCTGCGGCTGGCGGGACGCTACTGCCATACGCCCATCATGCGGGTCGTCATCGCGCCCGGAGCTTTCCTCCAGCGAATCACGACCCGCGAGCCCGACGAGGATCAGATCGAGGTGTCACTGACAGCCATGAAGGAAGTGGTGGCCCTGGAGTCCCGGGGCGGCCTGTAGCCAGCACCCCCCACCTCATGCGTGCACGACACATCAAACTGCCCAACGGGGGTGCATGGACATGCGAGACAAGCTTGCTGAGCTGAAGAGAGAGTACGACGAGCTATCGGAGACCCTGACCGACCCAACGGTGGTCCAGGACATGGACCGCTACCGTACCATCACCAAGCGCCACTCGGAGCTCGGCTCCCTGGTGGCCGACTACGACCGGCTGGCGGCGCTGGACGAGGAGCTGGCGGAGACTCGGGAGCTGCTCTCCGATCCCGAGATGGGCGAGATGGCGGGCGAGGAAGTGGCCCGCCTGGAGTCCGAGGTCTCCGAGCTGGAGGAGGAGCTGCGCATCGCCCTCCTGCCCAAGGACCCCGACGAAGAGCGCAACGCCATGATCGAGATTCGGGCCGGCGCCGGGGGCGAGGAAGCGGCCCTCTTCGCCGGCGAGCTGCTGCGGATGTACACCCGGTTCGCCGAGCGGCGCGGCTGGAAGGCCGAGCTCATGGAGACTAGCGAGACGGGTCTCGGCGGGACCAAGGAGGCCATTCTCAGCATCCAAGGCAAGAACGTCTTCGGCGCCCTGAAGTACGAGTCGGGCGTTCACCGCGTGCAGCGGGTGCCCGTGACCGAGTCGGGCGGGCGCATCCACACCTCCACGGCCACCGTCGCCGTGCTCCCCGAGGCCGAGGAGATCGACGAGGTGGAGATCGCCGAGGACGACCTGGAGTGGGAGACCTTCCGCTCCAGCTCCGCTGGCGGACAGCACGTGAACAAGACCGATTCCGCCGTGCGGATCTACCATCTGCCCACGGGCTTGGTCGTCCAGTGTCAGGATGAGCGCAGCCAGCGCCAGAACCGGGAGAAGGCCATGCGGATCTTGCGCGCCCGGCTCCTGGACATGCAGCGCCAGGCGGCGCAGAAGGAGCGGGCGGAGCAGCGACGCAGCCAGATCGGCGGCGGCGACCGCTCGGAGAAGATCCGCACCTACAACTACCCCCAGACCCGGATCACCGACCACCGCATCAAGGTATCGGTGCACAATCTGGAGGAGTTCCTGGACGGCGATCTGGAAGAGATGATCGAGGCCCTCCGGCAGGCGGAGCAGGCCGAGAGCCTGAGCATGGTCGAGGGCTAGCGGTCCCCGAACCGACGCCTACGCGACGAGGTGACCCCTGGTGGTCAAGGCACGCGAGCTACTCGATGAGACGCGGAAGAGCTTAGCGGCCCTGGAGCCCGATGCCGAGCGCTCGCCCAGGGAGGCCGACTGGCTGTTTCGGGCTGTGACGGGCCTGGACACCCGAGCCGTGCTGGCCCGGCCCGATGAGCTGATCTCGGCCGAAACGGTGGACCGCCTGCGCGACCTGGTCCAGCGCCGGGCCACGGGCGAGCCCCTCCAGTACCTCATTGGCGATGTGGAGTTCTGGGGCCGGGATTTCGTGACCGACCACCGAGCCTTGATCCCGCGGCAGGAGACGGAGACGCTGGTCGAGTCGGCCCTCGAGGTGATCCCCAAGGACGAGCCCCGGGACGTGGCCGAGCTGGGCACCGGCTCGGGCGTCGTGGCCATCACCTTGGCCCTGGAGCGCCCCCTCGCTCGCCTCGTTGCGACGGACATCTCCGGGGATGCCCTGCGGCTGGCGGCCGAGAACGCCCGGTCTTGGGGCGTGGACGAGCGGATCCGCATGCTCGAGGGCGACCTTACCGAGCCCCTTCGAGACCCTGTGGATGTGCTCGTATTCAACCCTCCGTACATCCCTTCGGTGGCCTTCGGAGCCATTCAGCGCGAGCTGGCTTACGAGCCGCGCCAGGCCCTGGATGGCGGCGCCGACGGGCTCGACACCTACCGCCGCCTGGCTAGCTCGTGGCGCGACGTCGTCCGGCCGGGCGGCTGGCTGTTCGTCGAGGTGGGGGCCGGGCAGCACCTGGCCGTGACGGAGATCCTCGGCGCCGACGAGCCCAAGCTATGGGATGACTACAGGGGTATCGTGCGAGTGGTGGGAACCACACGCTAGGCACGCCGGGGACGCCCCTCGAGCGCGCCCGCACTCCCTTGCGCGACGTGTAGGAGAGGCTGAGTTCCATGACAGTTGTCCTGCTGATCACCTTGCTGATGGCGCCGGGGGTGGATGAGCCCTCGGTAACGGAGATCGCGTCGGTGGCATCGGAAATGCCGTCGGGCGATGAGCGGGCCGGGGCCTACCTCCAGCTCGCGAGCCTGACGGCGGCCGAGGCGCCCGTGGACGCGGGACGTTTCCTGGTGCGGGCCGTGGGCGAGATCGATGCCCTCACCTTGGACCGCAAACACCAGATCAACAGGATACTCACCACCCTCGGGGCCCAAGCGATCGCTCCCGCGGCGCCGGCTCCGGCATGGCGTGAGGGGGCGGAGCTGGGCGCCCTGTCGGCGGTCATGCGGGCCCAGCCCCGGGAGGGCCTGGTGCTCGCTGCGGACCTGGACGTGCCGCGAGAGGTGGTCATTGGGCTGATGGCCGACACCGCCATCGCCCTCGCCGCCTCCGAGGGCTTGCCGCCGGAGCCTGCCGGCCCCGGATCGATCCGACCCCTGGCCGCGGGTGATGCCCGGCCCTCGACCGACCCCCTGGCCGACCGGGCGAAGCTGGCTGAGATTGCCTTGGACCTGGCCGCCGACCTCACCGCGACCGACGCCGCCACCGCTGAGATGGCCTCGGCCATCGCCGACGCCCTGACGGTGGAGCCCTCGGAACGGCCCGACCTCGATTTGCCCGCCGACCCCGCTCGACGCCGGAGCCATGGGGCGCGACTCGCCGCCGATCTGGCCGAAGCCCTGGTGACCGCCGGCTCCCCCGCAGCGGGGCGGGCCGAGCTTCTACGCGACCTCCTCCAGGCCCCGCCGACGCTCGTCCTCCAACCCGAGGAGCCAGCTTCGGACGAGCCCGATGAGCCGGAGACGACGCCCCGGACCGAGGCCGCGGAGCTGGCCTGGGAGGCCAAGGAGCGGCTGGGCAAGATCTCCGCTCCGGAGCCGCTTCTGGTCGACCGAGTGGTCGCGGCCCTCTTCGCCGCCGATCCCGAGAGGGCGGGGCAGCTCATCTACGAGGTAGGCCCCACCCGGGAGCCGGCGTGTAAGTTGTTGTGCATGCGAGCCAGGACGGCGGGCGAGGCGCTGGAGGCAGCGTCGGGTATCGCCGATGTGGGGCGCCGGGCCGAGGCCCTCCTCGGCCGCGCCGAAGCCGCCGAGAGCACCGAGGTGAAGCAGGAGCTGGTTGGTGAGACGCTGCTCCTCGCCGACCTGGTGCAGTCCCCATCGGGGCAGGCGCGCCTGCTGGCGCGGATCGCGGCCATGCCCGGCTCGGGCGCCGATCCCATGGAGCTGGCTGAGAAGGCCCGGTTCGCCGCGGTCTCCACGCCGGACTTCGATGCCCGGGCCCGCAGCCTGGCCCAGGTGGCCTCGGTGATCGCCCCCGTCGCCCCGAGCATCGCCGATGAATGCATGGACGCGGGCCTGGAGCTGACCCAGCGGGGCCTCCGCGACGCGCAGCGGGCCTCTCTGCTGAAGGACATGGCCATCGCCGCGGCACCGGGTATGCCGCATCGCGCCCTGGAGATCGTCGACGACCTGGGTGCTGGGCGCCAGCGAAGTCAGATCGACGCCCTGCTCGCCGTGACCACCACGCCCCACGAGGCCTATCAGGTGGAGGCCATCAACCGGCTGCTCGTGCTGCTCGATGAGTGGGATACCGCGCCCCTACAGAAGATGCGCGTGCTCAGGGACATCCCCGGCGACCCGTGGACGCCGCCGCAGACGCTCGCGCCCCAGGCCATGCCCACCCCCTTGGCAAGGGCGGGCGCGATCTTGATCGCTCAGCCGTACACGCGACCCCCGGACCTGGAGCAGGACGACGATCCGTGGGTGCGCAGCACCGACCCCGACGACAAGGATGGCCAGGACCACAGCCCCCGAGTGGCGGGCCACGCGGCCCCGCCTCCGCCTACCACGACAACGGAGGCGCCCGAGGAGACGGCCCTGCCCGACTCACCGGCCATGCCCAAGGCCGAGCCCGGCAGCCGGGAGGAGGCCCAGCGACGCATCCAATGGTGGATCGCGAAGATGACCTTGGAGCGAGCCAGGGCTCTGCCGACGGGGGAGGAGCGGATCGCCACCTTCCTCGAGGCCGCGGAGGCTCTCGCCCCCTTCGACACCGAGCTGGCGGGGCAAGCCGTCATCGGGGCCTTCGCCGAGGCCGCTCTATACGACGCGGCCCTGGGCTGGACCCAGATCGCGTGCGACACCGCGAGTCTGGCCGGTCTGGATCCGGTCGCCCTTGCCGCCGAGGTGGAGGATCCCAAAGCCAGGGCACGCTCCCTGGTGGTGGCCGGCGGCAGCCCCGAGGAGGCGATCCCCGAGATCGAGGATCCGTGGGCGCGAGCCGAGATCAGAGTCGCCATGGCCGACGCGGCGCCCACCGGTGAGAAGCTGGATCAGGCTGCTGCCGCCCTGCGTACGCTGCCCCCCGGCGACCTGCGCGACGACCGGGTCCTGTCGCTTCTCGAGTCCGCCCAGGACGCCGGTCTGCCGGCTGCGCTGGCGACGGCGGAGCGGCTGGCCCTGCTGGCATCGGAGCCCGCGGTCTCGGCCCACATCCGCCTGATGGGTGCCCAGATGGCTGGCACGGCCGGGAACCTGGACCTAGCCAAAGAGTGGCTCGCCATGGCCGAGGAGCTGATGGGCCTGTCGGGCCGCACGTCGGCTCTGCGGGCGGAGTTGGCCGTGGCCCTGGAGCTGGTGGGCGAGGACGGACTAGCCGTAGCCCGCAGCATCGATAACCCGCGCCTGCGGGCATCGGCCCTGCTCCGGATACGCCTTCAGCGAGCCGCGGCGCAGCAGACGGAGGAGGGTCAGCCCTCCTCGCCCGGCGGCGGGGGCGGCTCCTCGTCCGTAGGCTCGGCCGCCTGAGGCTCCTCCGGCTCGGTGCTCCCCTCCTCGGCGGGCTCGGGCAGGGGAGCGAGCGATCCCCGAAACGCCTGCGTCAGAAGCCCCTCCAGGAGCGGCTCCATGTGCATGGAGCCACCCGATGGGTAGCGCAGAGCGATGCCCGGCTGGTCGGCCTCCGCCGAGCGCATCCGGTCGTAGATCAGGTGTATGGGCGGGTCGGAATGGGTGATGGCCGAGAGGCACGGGAGCAGGACATCGGGCCACTCCTCGCGCGGCCGCGGGGCGGGTGGCGCCACCTGGTCGATGAGTACCGCCCGCCCGGCCTCGCGCGACCACTCCCGCGCCGCACGCACGATCGCCAGCCGCTCCAGGGCGGCCGCCTCGGCGGGGATCCGGCATACGCCCCCCACCGTGGGCTGAGTCAGAATGGGCGTGCCGTCCGGGCCCGGGCTCTCAAGGGGCACCAGGAACATCGCCAGGCCGGGGCGCGCGGCCTGCATCTCCTGAGCCAGATACGAGCACAGATCCGAGTACTGCTGCGGGTCGCTGAGCGCCGCCGATGGATCCTCCAAGGGCACGATGGCGCGCAGAGTCGGTGCCGCGGGCCCCGAGGCGAGCCGATCGATCAGCTCGATCCAGGTGCTCACGAAGGCCATCCGAACGTCTCGGTCGGTGGCGAAGAGCGCTATCCCCGCGGGCTCCGTGCAGGAGAGCACGACCCCCAGCCCCGCGCCACCGGCGTACCCGGCCATGCGCTCGATCTGGGCTAGTCTCTGGTCTCGGACGATGGGGTCGGCTCGGCTGAGAAGCGTGAAGGGGATCTCGATCTTGACGCAGTTCCCGCCCATGGCGGCGATCGCTCGGGTGTCCGAGTCCTCGTGGGCCACGCCGCCGGTGAGCCAGTTGTCCAAGGCGATGCCCCGAAGCGCGATGGGCCGTCCCAGTTCGTCCTGCAGCGTGTCCCGTGGCTGGGCGTAGCCCGCCGCGGCCATGCCGATCAGAGCGCCTAACATCAGAGTCCAGAACCGACCCATTCGAAGTGTCGCCTCCAAATATGTTGATCGCACCTACCAGGCGGTCGAGCAGCGAGGCATCGCCCCAGCCATCTGACTCGGCAGAGGATACGAAGTTGCGCGCGGCCAGGCTAGCCCGACAGCTTGGCTTTGGCGAGCTCCGCCACCTCGGCGGGCGTCTTACCGACGGGAATGCCCGCCTGCTGGAAGGCCGCGATCTTCTCCGCCGCCGTTCCCTCTCCGCCCGAGATGATGGCCCCCGCATGGCCCATCCGCTTGCCCGGGGGCGCGGTCTGGCCAGCCACGAAGGCCACGGCTGGCTTGCCCAGCTCGTTGGCCACGTAGTCGGCGGCGATCTGCTCGTCGGCGCCACCGATCTCACCGATGATGACCACCAGCTCCGTCGCCGAATCCTCCCTGAACAGGGTCAGGGTATCGATGAAGTTCATGCCCGGCACCTGGTCGCCTCCGATGCCGACGCAGGTCGACTGTCCGATACCCAGGCTGGTCAGAGCGTGGACGACCTCGTAGGTCAGGGTGCCCGAGCGGGACACGACTCCCACGGGGCCTGGCGTGGCGATGCTGCCGGGGATGATGCCCACCTTGGCCACTCCCGGCGTGATGACGCCGGGGCAGTTTGGCCCCACGAGCTTGGAGGGCCGGCCGCGGAGCGAGTCGACGACTCGGACCATGTCATTGGCCGGGATGCCCTCGGTGATGCACACGATCAGATCCATCTCGGCCTCGATGGATTCGTACATGGCATCCACCGCGCCGGCCACGGGCACGTATATGACCGATGTGTTGGCTCCGGCCGACTTGGCCTCGGCCACGGTGTCGAACACCGGGAACCCCTCGTGGATCTCGCCGCCCTTGCCGGGCCGGGTTCCGCCGATCACCGTGGTGCCGTACTCCTTCATCTGCTGCGCATGGAAGGACCCGTCGCGGCCCGTGATGCCCTGCACGCATACCTTTGTGCCTTCATTGACCAGGATCGACATCTACGCCGAGGCCCCCTTCGCGAGCTTGACGGCCGTCCCGACCGCCTCCTCCATCGTCGCCGCCGATTCCAGCCCGACCGACTTGAGCAGGGCCCGGCCGTCCGACTCATTGGTGCCCGTGAGGCGGGCGACGATCGGCACCTCCACGCCCAGCTCGTCCTTGGCGGTGATCAGCCCCTTGGCGATGTCGTCGCATCGGGTGATGCCGCCGAAGATGTTGAGGAGGATCACACGCACCGCGGGGTCTTCGAGGATAATGCGCATGGCATTGAGGACCTTCTCGGGCCGGGACGAGCCGCCCACGTCCAGGAAGTTCGCCGGCTCGCCCCCGGCGTGCTTGACCATGTCCATGGTGGCCATGGCCAGCCCCGCGCCGTTGACGATGCAGCCGATCTCCCCCTCCAGCGCCACGAAGGAGAGATCGCTCTCCTTGGCGTCACGCTCCCTGGGGTCCTCGGCATCGGTATCGCGCAGCTTCTCGAGCTGAGGGTGGCGGAACAGGGCGTTGTCGTCCAGGTTGATCTTGGCGTCCAGGGCCATGACCCGGCCGTCGCCGGTGACGATGAGCGGGTTGATCTCCACCAGCGAACAGTCCAGGTCCATGAAGATGCCGTACAGCTTGGCGGCGATGGCCACCGCTTGCTTCGCCAGGTCTTGATCGCCCATCATCCGGCGCAGTGCGCCCCATACCGTATAGGGCCTCAGGCCGAACTCGGGGTCGATGGGTACCCGCTCGATGGCCTCGGGCTGAGTCTTGGCGACCTCCTCGATGTCGACCCCTCCCATGGCGCTCCCGAGCATCAGTGGTGCCCGGATGGACCGGTCCAGGGCGATGGACAGGTACAGCTCACGGTCGATGTCCGCCGTCTTCTCTATCAGGACCTTGCGCACCGGTAGGCCCTTGATCTCCATGCCCAGGATCGCCTTGGCGTGGGCTTGGGCTTCGTCGACCGTATCGGCGATCTTGATCCCGCCGGCCTTGCCCCGACCGCCCACGAGAACCTGCGACTTGACGGCCACGGGTGGGCCTAGCTCAGCGGCGGCGCGCCCAGCCTCCTCGGCGCTCGAGGCGATGCGGCCCTCGGGAATCGGGATCCCCGCATCGCCGAAGATGGCCTTCGCTTGGTGTTCATGGATCTTCATCGATGGCTCAGAGTCCTCTCTGCGGCTGGCAGGCCCTACCGGACATCGTGCCGCTTCGACGAAGTCGCGTAAAGACCTGGCTCGCCGTGCCCTGGTGCGCTTGGTCACTGTCCATTACAATCCCTCCGGCCACGCAACGTGTGCCGCACTCGGGTGTCAGTCAGCCAGGTGCCCCAACCAGACGGGGGAATGGAAGTGTCCGAGACAGCGTCGCCCCAGAACGCCGTGTCCGTCATCGTGCCCACTCTGAACGAGGAGGGCAATGTCGCCCCCTTGATCGAGGAGCTGGAGCGGGCTCTCGATGGCCGCTGCCAGAGCTACGAGATTATCGTGGTCGACGATGGCAGCACCGACAAGACTCTGTCGCGGCTCGAGGAGGAGCTGGAGACCCGGTCCCATGTCCCTCTACGCGTGCTTCAGCATCGCACCAACTTCGGCCAGACCGCGGCCCTGGCCACAGGTTTCCGGGCCGCGCGAGCCGATGTCATCGTCACCCTGGACGGAGATCTTCAGAATGATCCCGCCGACATACCCGGTCTGCTGACCCATCTCCGCGAGGGGGCCGACGTGGTATGCGGATGGCGTAGGCAGCGACAGGAGGGGCCCATCCGGCAGATCCCCAGCTTGCTGGCGGCCCGGGTGGTGAGGTGGCTGACGGGCCTGGAAGTCCATGACGTCGGCTGCACCTTGCGCGCGTACCGCCGGGAGATCGTAGACGACCTGGACCTGTGGGGCGAGATGCACCGCTTCATCCCTGCCCTGTGCCTCGCCGTCGGGGCCCGCATCGACGAGATGGAGGTGGCCCACCGACCGCGCTTCAAGGGGGAGACGAAGTACGGCAGAACAGGACTACGGCGCATGTTCCGCGTGCTGCTGGATCTGGTCACCCTCAGCGTGGTGACCCGGTACCGGGGCCGGCCCATTCGGATGTACGGCTGGTGGGCCGGCGGAGCGGCGCTCGCGGCGGTAGCCACGGCGGCCACGGCTCGGTTCGCGGGCCCGGACACCGGGACCATCGTCGGGCTGTGTCTGCTGCTGGCCTATGCCGGTGCGTTGCTGCTGGGCGTCGGGGCAAGCGCCGAGCTGGCTGCCCGCTCGTATGCGGGCGCCGCCGCCCGGGGGCCCGGATACGTCAGGCGGGAGCTTCGGTCCGATGGCTGGGAGAAGCAGTGGGATGCGGCGAGGGACGGCAGTGTCGTGGGCCTGACCGGATCCGGCCGGCGCTGAGACCCGCCGCGGCAACACCGAGCCCGGAGTGGGAAGAATGCGGCTGAGCGTGAGAGGACGGACCAGTCTGGTGGCGGCCACCGTGGCCGCCGCGTCCTCGGCCGTCGCGTGTATCGTCGTGAGCCCCGCGCCCCCCTCCTGGCCCCTCGTCGAGCAGCTCATCGTCATAGCCGGCGCCGCCATCGCTGCCGCCTTGATGGGGTGGCTCATCACCGGCTTCCTCCTGCGGCCACTGGGCCGGATCACCCGGGACGTGGAGGCCATCGCTTCGGGCGAGCTCGGTCGTCCCATCGAGCCTCCGGGCGATGCCGAGCTGGGCACCCTGGCTCAGGCGGTGGATTCCATCAGCGACCTACTCATGCGCTCCCTCGATCGCTTACAGCTCGAGCTGGGAGTGAACGAGGAGCTCAACCGACGGCTGAGCGGCTCCGCACCGCACCAGGGGGAGGAGGACGCCTCGGCCGGGAGCACCGGCAAAACCCTGGCCAGAGGCGTCGCCGACCGGAGCGAGATGGAGGCCCTGCTGCGCAGCAGCCAGCTCCGGCTGTCGGACATGATCAGCTTCCTGCCCGATGCCACCCTCGTTATCGATGCCACCGGAAGGGTCATCGCTTGGAACCATGCCATGGAGCTGCTGACGGGGGTTGGCGCCCATCGGGTTCTGGGCACCGACTATGAGACCTACTCCCTTCCCTTCTACGGCTCAGCCACACCACTCCTGGCCAATGCACTTCTCGAAGGCGACCAGGTCCCCGACCGGTACACGTCGGTGCAGCGGCACGACTCCACCGTCACCGCCGAGGCCTTCGCCCCCATGCTCGGCGACTACGGCTCCCACCTCTCCGTCACCGCTAGGGTCCTGGTCGATTCCAATGGCCACGTCGCCGGCGCCATCGAGTCGATCCGCGACATCACGGCGGGCAAGCTGGCCGGGGAGGCGCTCAAGGAGAGCGAGGAGCGCATGCGCGCGGTGTTCCAGAACCCCGCCGTGGGTGCCACCCTGATGACCGGGTCGGGGGAGTACGTGCAGGTGAACGAGCGATGGGCCGAGATGCTCGGGTACGAGCCCGATGAGCTGATCGGCCGCAACCTGATCGACGTGACACACCCCGACGACATCGCCACCGATTACGAGCAGATCGAGAAGCTACTGGAGGGCCAAGTGGATACCTACCGCATCGAGAAGCGGTACATCCGCAAAGACGGCGGTGTGGTGTGGACCGACACCTCCATCTCCGCGCTCCGGGACGACCATGGCCACCCCCGCAACCTGATCGGCATCATGGCAGACATCACCGACCGCAAGAAGGCCGAGGACGACCTACGCGCCCTCTCCATGCGCGATGGCCTGACGGGCCTCCCCAACCGGAGGGCTTTCGAGGAGCGTCTCGAGGATGAATGGCGCCGGTCCCTGCGCACCGGCGATCCACTCTCCCTTCTTATGGTCGATGTGGACCGGTTCAAGGAGTACAACGACGTCAACGGCCACATCGCCGGCGACGAGTGCCTCAAGGCCCTGGGCAACCTCCTGGAGGACACCTTCCAGCGGGCCACGGACTTCGCCGCTCGGTGGGGTGGGGAGGAGTTCGCCGTGGTTCTTGGCAGCACCGAGGAGGACGAGGCCGCCAAGGGGGCCGAGCGGCTTCGGGCGGCCATGGAGGAGACGGGGGTGCGGCGCCACCCTCAACACGCGGGCGTGGTCACGGTTAGCGTGGGCGTGGCCACGGCCAGGCCCGAGATGGGACACACGCCCGACAGCCTGGTACGCGCCGCCGATGACGCCCTGTACGCCTCGAAGCGCGCTGGCCGGAACCGCGTGAGTGTGGGTAGCCTGGAGAACTGAGAGGCAGGCTGAGCGTGGGCTCCGCCTGCCGTCCTACGCCGCCTTGCCCGATTTCTTGTCGCCCTTGGAATCGGACTTGCTCTCCGTGCTCTTCTTGCCCTCGGGCTTGGTGTCCGACTTCGTGCCGGACTTGTCCTCCGACGACGTGGTGGTGGAGGAATCCGCCGTCTCCGACTTGGGCGTATCGCTGCGCTTCTTGCCCTTGCTGTCGGGGTAGTCGTTGACGTGGAACCCCGTGCCCTTGAAGATGACGCCGGGCGTGTGGATGACCCGCTTCACGGCACCACGGCAGCCGTTGAGCTGGCACTTCTTCAGGGGATTCTCGGTGATCTTCTGGGTAATCTCGAAGGTACCGTCGCACTCGTCACACTTATAGGTATAGACAGGCATCACAAGTCGACCTCCGCTTGGCACTAAGGTCCTCGTCGATGGCTGATACTGACAGGGCCACAGTGGGAAACCTTGAGCGTGAATGTTATAGCATTTGCCCCCGGCGCGGTCAAGACCCCCGCCGGGTCACTTCACCAGGTTGAGCACTCCCTTGAAGGCCGGCGATGATGCATCCTTCACCCACTCGAAGAGCGCCATCTCGCTGGTGACCAGCGCCGCCCCCGCCGATTCTATGCGCCGGAGGGCCACATCCCTGTCGCCCGGGTCTCGCGACCCCACCGCATCGGTCACCACATGGACGGCGAGGGACATGTCGAGGCCATCCAGCGCCGTCTGGGTAATGCACACATGGGCCTCGATGCCGACCAGGAACAGGGTCTTGGCCGCCGTCGCCCGCACCGCCTCGACGACCTTCGAATCCCCCAAGGAGCTGAAAGCGGTCTTCTCCAGAACCGTCGCGTCGCCCAGCGCTTGACGCACGGGCTCGACCGTGGGGCCGATGCCCTTGGGATACTGCTCCGTAGCGATGACGGGCACTCCAAGGACCTTGGCGCCCTCGATCATCCGCACCGATCGCTCCACGACGCGATCGGCCTTATGCATCCGGGGGAGGAGCTTCTCCTGGATGTCCACCACCATGAGGACACTGGAGTGGGCTTGGGCGAGTCGGCTTGGGCTGCTCATGACAGGGCCATTCTACACCAAGGCGCCTACTCCTGCCCGCCGCGCAGCACGCCCAGCCCCGGCCACCGGGCCCCCGACTCCATGACAGCGATCACCCGCGCCTCGAAGGCCGCGTCGGCCAGCTCCAGCGACCCGGTGCCAGGGTCGGCGCCCAGGCTCAAGATGATGGGCTCGGCCGAGCCGGGCCGCGTAACGACGATCCGGTGATCGACGACCCGGTCACCCACCGTGACTCCCGTCAGCGGCGTGCATGTGAGCTCCCACATACCCGGCTCGACTTGGGTCGCCGAAAGCACGGGCGGCTGGTAGTAGCCGATCATGAAGTCGTCGATGAGCCAGCCGCGGCAATCGGCGTCATCGGCCCAGAGGGTGAGGAACTCCAGCGGGGTCTCATTGGGGGCAAACTCGGAGATGTCCCGCCCTGTCCGCAGGTGCACCGGCGCCCACTCTCCCTGCGGCAGATCCAGGCCCCAGTCCGGGCACTTGTGCCCACCGACCATTCCGGCCAGCAGCATGGCCGACGGCGGGCCATCGGCCTTGGCCATGAAGGAGACCCATACATCGGCTTCGGGTCGGAGTAGGGTGGGGAGGTCGACGACGAAACCGAGCTTGGATGCCTCTCCGTCGACCCGGAAGGCGCCCGCCGAACCGGCATAGCCGTGGTCGGTCCAGCCGCCCACCAGGCCATCGGCATTCAGGCGCCACGTCTCGGGCGCCTCTTCGAACTCCTCGTGATAGAGGCAGCCATCGATCACCCCGGGCGGCAGGGGGATGCCCTCGCGCGGGCCTTCGGGGAGCGGCATGTCGAGGCGAGGCGACTCCATCCACTCGCCCTCTTCGTAGTTCCACGAGAGGCCCAGGAGGCGGTCGTCGGTGATCCGGAAGACGGTCACGGCGGGGATGTCGCTCATGGGTGAGGGGAGCTGGTGGAAGGGGAGGTCGTCGATCATGGTCAGCACGGGCTTGTGGTAGTGGCCGCCCAGCACGAGCACCACGCGCCGACCCGCGAATGCCTCCAGCACCTCGTCGGCGTTCGTGAGTGAGTCGGCGCAGTGGTGCATGACCACCACCATGGGCGTGTCCTCGGGCTGGTCGGCCAGGTCGGCTCTTAGGAAGCGGAGCTGCTCGGCGAACACGGGGCCGGCGGGGTTGGTGGCTCCGGGGACGAGCGTGGTGAAAAGGCAGACGAAGTGCACGCCATCCAAGTCGAAGGAGTAGTCCAGCCCGCCATGCTTCTCGCGGATGAAGCTCAGGAAGGTGTCGCTGGGCGAGGCTCCGCCATCGTCATGGTTGCCCGCGATGTCGTACGTGGGCCACGGAAGCCGGTCGAGGATGGCCTTGTACCCCTCCACCGCGTCGTGGGTGGGCCACTCGGTGGCATCGCCGGCGCCCAGCACGAACTCGGGCTCGCCGACGACCCCGCCGATCTCCTCGGGGTACTCGGTGCCGGGCAGGCTCAGGAAGGCCTCGATCGCGGCCTCGGAGTGGGACCAATCGCCATCGGTCTGTACGTGCTGATCGGACCACGCGAAGAAGGTCAGGTCGGTGGCGTGGGCATGGGCTGCCAGAGCGACGAACGTGAGGGTGAGCACGGAAGCTAGCCGTCGGGGCATGGGGCACCTCCTATCGGTACAGGGTAGGAGCAAGACGGCGAAGGGTCAATCTGGGGCTCAGCTGACGTTCCTCCCCCGCGCCGAGCGGCTTCATAGCGGGGGAGGATCCAGGTGGGGGTCCAGAACTTGGGGTGGAGGCGGGCGTCCGCCGGCTCCGCTTCTGGCGCCCCATTGGCTGGCTGCCGGGCGATAACCGAACCTCCACGCCCACACAACCCGCCTCTGGTTAGGAGGTGATGATCGGGCATGTGCCATGATGACGCGACGCTGGTGCGCGAGGCGGCCGAGGGCTCGCACCAAGCCTTCGCCGCCCTCGTGCGCCGGTACGCTCCCAGCGCGATGGCCATTGCGGTATCTCGTCTGGGCGGTCGAGCCGATGCCGAGGATGCCGTACAGGAGGCACTGATCCAGGCCTGGAGGGACGTGCACCGACTGGAGGATCCACGCCGCTTCGGGGCCTGGCTGCGGGGGATCGTAGCCCATCGCTGTGCCGACTCGCTTCGGCGAGTGCGGCCCGCTCCGCTGGGCGACCAGGACCGCCGCCGGGACTCTCCTGTTGAGCGGGCCGAGGACGCCGCGCCGGTGCGAAGTGCGGTGCAGTCGCTGCCAGATACCTACCGCGAGCCTGTCGCGCTTTTCTACCTGGCCCAGATGACCATCGCCGAGACGGCGACGGAGCTGGGCCTGCCTGAGGGTACGGTCAAGCGCCGCCTCCACGAGGCACGCAGGATGCTCAGAGGAAGGATGATCGAGATGATGGCCGAGGACATGCGTGAGGCGGGCGACGTGGCGGAGAGGGTCGTCCACGACCTGGAGCAGCGAGGCGAGCGGTTCGAGGAGATGCTCTCCGCCGTGCAGGCCGATGATTGGGACTCTTGGGCCACCTGGTGGCACGAGCGGCGGATGGAGGACGTTCGGGCTAACGCGAGCCAGTACGGCATCGAGCCCGACGAGACCCTCGCTAGGATGCGGCCGGAGTACCGACGCTCCGACACTTTCAGGGACGATGGGGTGGACATGCCGCGGCGGTGGGGATTCCCCGAACACGTGGACGTAGCTGGGCTCGGAGCCGTTGCGCAACGGACCGGCATCCACCCCGTGGAGATCATCCGCTCGGAGCTACGCGGACTGCCCGTGCTGCGCTACCATCCGTGGCCGCTGTACGATCGGGAGCGAGCGACCGAGTGGCTCGAGGCGAATGGGGCCCAGCCCGGCGATGTGGACAGCGACCGACCGCTCCTCACCGCCCTGCGTGCGACCTACCACGGAGACGCGTCGGGCGAGGAGCTAGTGACGATCATGCGCGCACTCACCGCTGAGCGGCGGCTGACGGAGGTCTCCGATCCGGGGGAGTGGGCCTCGGCTCATGTAGCCGAGCTACGCGCTAACGCAGCGCGATATGGCCTCGATGGCCCGGCCGACACCTTCTGGGGCATTCCACCCACGGATCAGGAGCATGTATGGGATGCGCGCGACGCCTGCCGCCGGCTAGGCACGTGCCCGATTCACCTCATCCGGTGGACTAGCCAGGGCCTGGAGTGTGTGCGGCGCTCGCCCTACATCCGCTGGGACGTCCGCCGCGTGGGAGCGTGGCTCGCCGAAAGGGAGATCCTCCCTCCGCGCCGCACGCCGAAGGAGCTCGATGCACTCGAGGAGTACGTCGCTCGCGCCGTGGCCCGGCGGGACGCCACGCCGCTGGAGGCTGCGGAGCTCCTGGAGGGGACGCTGGGGCTGCGGTAGGCGGCGCTCGTGAGCCTGGCGGATGCGCGCATGTACCCTACCCGGGCGGTCGGGCACGGAGGCCCGACCCACCCGGGCCGTGGCACGTCGCCGTGTTCTACCCCGGGTGGAGACGGGCGTCCGCTCGTCGGGGGGGCGGTCGGGCACGGAGGCCCGACCCACCCGAGCGGCGGCACGTCGTGGTATCCTATCCTGGGTGGAGGCGGGCGTCCCCGCCCGCCGGCGCTTCTCGTGAATCGCACATATGATCCGCCGATGGAGTTGGCCGAAGGAGGCCGTCGATGAAGACCCCTACCTTCTGTTGGCGAGTATCCCTGCTCATACCCCTTGCGATGGGCCTTGTAGCGCATACCGGAAGGGCGGCACCCATGGACGTTGCCCTGGAGCAGAGCAGTGAGTCTTGCCAGGTCTACTATTTCGTCGAGATCACCCTGCGCGTGGATGGTCCCGACGTGGCGAACCCCTTCATCGATGCAGCGGTGACGGGGTCTTTCGGTCCGGAAGGAGCCGACCCCGTAGCGGTCGATGGGTTCTGCGATTCCATGGATGGCACCCTCTACCGCATCCGCTTCATGCCCCAGAGCCCGGGTACCCACGCCTACTCGGTCACCTACCGTCAGGGCGACTTCCAGCGGAGCTTCGAAGGGAGCTTCCAAGCGACGGACGGGGGCCGGAAGGGCATCTTGCGCGTGGATCCGGAGCACCCCTGGCACTTCATCTGGGAGGGCACGGGCGAGCACTTCTTCCTGAATGGCACCACCACTTACTACCTCATGGGATGGGACGAACGGACCATCCAGGAGTCCATCGACCGCTTGGCGGGCCTCGGCGTGAACCGCATCCGTGTCCTCTTATATGGCCGCAACCACGACCGCCCGTGGGGTCAGCCCGTGGTCACCGGCGGGGACTTCGCGCTGCACCTGGAGCCCTGGGTCGCCGAGCGGCCCAATGACATCGAGGACCCGGGTTTCGATCTCACACGGTTCGATGTGGACTTCTGGCGGAAGTACGAGCGGATGCTCGACTACGCCCGGGAGCGGGACGTGACGGTGTCGGTCATCTTCTTCATCGGGGGCCAGGTGCTACCGACGCCCTTCGCCGAGGGCAGCGAGGATGAGGATCGGTACTACCGCTACGGAGTCGCCCGCCTGGGCGCCTTCTCCAACATCACCTGGGACCTGGGCAATGAGCATGACTTCCACCGGACCTACCCCGACTGGGCGAACACCCTGGGCCCGAAGGTCAACGACTGGGATCCCTATGGCCACCTGAACTCGGCACACAACAAGACCTTCCGGGGCGTGGACTGGATAGGCATGCAGCTCATCCAGCGCTGGGACCTGGGCCAGTACGAGTATGTGATCGGGCAGCGCGAGCAGCAGGCGGAGAGCGGCCGGATCGTCCCCCAGGTCATCGAGGAGTACGGCTACGAGGACCTCTGGGAGAACTACCCCGGTCACCGCGATCTGGACAGCCGGCGCCGCTGCGCGTGGGAGATCTACTTCGCGGGAGGCTACCAGATCACCGGCGAGTCGGCCCGCCGGGGCACGGGTGTGGAGCCCGACTCGGGCGGCGGATGGGTCAACGGCCGGGGCGATGACACGATGATCCTGCTGGAGTTCCACCAGCCGATGGTCGACTTCTTCACATCTTTCCCCTGGTGGCGGTGTGCTCCCATGCCCGACCTGGCATCCGCACCGGGCAAGTGTCTCGCGGAGCCGGGCCAGCGGTACGCGGTGTACCTGCCGGGTGGCGGGTCGGTAACGGTCTACATCGAGGCGGGACAGTACTCCGCCAGAGCCATGAACTGCCGCACCGGCGAATGGGTCGACCTCTCGCCCGCCACCGCCCCCGTCTACACCACCAGTCCCATGCCCGACACGGGCGATTGGGCGCTCCTGCTGAACCGAACGGCAGAGGCCGCGGACACATCGCCGCCAACCCCCGTGAGCGTGATCCCCGCGGAAGGGGGGACCGAGCTGGTTGTGACCTTCGCGGAGCCCGTTGATCCGGCCACAGCCACAGATCCCGACCACTATGCCATCGATGGCCTGACGGTGGAGTCGGCCGAGCTGGTCGGCGACTACGGCCACCGGGTCCTGCTGACCGTCAGCGGATTGGAGCGGGGCCGGGACTACGGCCTGGCGATCTCCGGCGTCGCCGACCGGGCAACGCCGCCGAATGTCCTGATGGAGCATGAGTCCCTCGGGTTCGGACTGGCCCGCCCGGAGCTGCTGCTCTCTCTGAGTTTCGAGGAGGGAGGGGGTGATCGGGCGGCCAATGACGCCCCTACCGACGCGGCCTTCCCCTTCGGCCGCTTGATCGGCGGGGTGAGGTGGAGCGACCAGGTGGCTGGCCCCCAGGCCGGAGCCTCGTGCATCGACATGGGGATCGAGCCCGCCAACCGGGCCGTGGACCTTGTGGGCGGCCCCTTCAGGCCCGTGGGTGGCCTGGGCTCCTTCACCATCACCGGCTGGCTCAACAGCCGCGACAACACCGTCGGCCCGGGCGGCAACCGCATCCTGACGACCATCAATCACGGAGCCGATGGCTTCGACCTGGTCATGCTGGGCGACGGTTCGCTGCAGCTCTCGGTGAACCAGTGGCCCGATGGGCTGCCCACCCGCAGCTCCCCGGGCAAGGTGGCCGCCGACCCCGACGCCGCCACATCGAACTGGACCTTCTTCGCCGTCACCTACGACTCGACGGCTCGCCATGACAACGTGCACTTCTACTTCGGAGACGCCGACACGCCCGCGGAGAGGGATGTGTCGATCGACTACCCGGTGGGTGTGGTCGGGTCGCAGGTCGGGCCCTCGGCCACCGTCGGGAACTTCAACCTGGCGACCCGCACCGATGGGACGTCTGACCGCATGTTCCGAGGCCTGATCGACGAGATCCGGCTCTACGGAAGCTGGGACGATGGCGCGGGCGCTCTGGGCGTGGAGGACCTGCGGCGGATCCAGGCGGGTGAGGAGATCGGCTGACCCGGCGCGCCCGATGGAGGGCCCGGTGCGCGGCCTACGGCTCCGTACCAGCCAGCCTCTCACTTGGTCACGAGCTGGCGGCGGAGGAAGCCGAAGAGCCCTTCGGGCGGGCGGATGCCCGACGCCCACGGGCGAGTGATCTGCTCCCGACGGGCGTAGGCGTCCAGCTCATCCAGCCCCTCACGGATGCGGATGCGGGTGCCGGGCTTGTAGGTGATGCTCTGCTTGTTGGCGACGGCGAGGAACTCCCCGCGCCACGGCCCGGCGATCATCTCCTTCACCACATGGGCGAAGGCACCCCACGCCACCGCGAGCACGTCGCTGGCGGCCGATTTCCCACCCGCCACCCGGCGGGCGACCGAATCGACCCGGTGCTCTCGCGCCAGGGCGCGGAGGCTTCCGTTGGCCAGCAGGCGGTCTCCCACGTCGTGCACATGCTCGCCGAAGGCGCTGTAGAGCATGTAGCCCAAGGCCTCGGCAAAGGCGTACGACATTCCGAACAGCGCCTGCCCCAGGATGTAGCCGGGGTCCTCGACGAGCCGTTCGGGTGGTGTGGCCTTCGGGTCCAGCCCGAGGGCGGTGGCGGTGCGCTCCCGGTTCTCCTTGGGTGCGGGGGCGATGCGCTTGGCGAACCGCCGGGCCAGGTAGGCTGCCAGCAGCAGGCTCGGATCGGGGCTGCCTTGGCGGATGTGCTGCTCCTCGAGCCCCGAGCGTCGATGGGCCACCTCGGCGCCGTGGCAGAGGGTCCGCTTGCGGAAGGCCAGGTCGTACCAGCCGCCCTCGGTGACGTCGAACAGGTCCCGGCGATGGTGCACGGCCACTTCGGAGAAGCCGACAAAGGACACCCACGCCTGGGCCATCTCCTCGTTGCTCGCCCGGCGCTCACGCTTCCTGCCCTTACCCGGCGCCTCGAAGTCGGTGGGGCGCTTCCCCTCCAGGGTGCGCCAGCGTTTGGGATCGCCGCGGAAGGCGTCCCAAGCGCCGTCCTTGCGCTCGTAGAACCAGCCGCGCTCGGCCAGTAGCCGCTCGAACATGATCTGCTCGGGGTTATTGGAGACCAGGTTCCGTGGATGCATCGGGTTCTGGGTGTTCGTGGCTCGGACGATCTGCGATACGTCGGCGGCCTTGCCCTCCCGGACCAGGCGCACGAGCACGAAGCACCGCTCCTCGAAGTCCGCCTTACCGTCGGCATCTAGAGCGTGGTACCCGTCGTGGAGGGCCACCACCGTCTGGAGGCCGTTGACGATGCCCGGCCGAGTGACGCGGACGGCGGGGCGGTTATCGCGGGGAGTCTGGTACGACGGCGTCACGATGGTGAGGCCGTTGTTAAGGTACCGAAAGGCGCGCCGGGTGCCCTGGCGGAGGACCGACTCCCGGATGGCCCGGTTGACCTTGGACTTGCGGATATTGCAGCGCACATTGGGCTCGAAGAGCTGGTAGCCGAACCTCTCGAAGGCGTGGACCAGGTCCACGGCCCGGCAGTAGAAGACACACCCCTTGCCATTCCCCAGTACCCCCGCGTCCTCGGCCGTCAGGTCCACCACCTCGTCCTTCCGGCCCAGCAGGTCGCGCCACTCCCGGTTCTCCTGACGCCAGCGAGCGGCGATCAGGTCGTCCAGGGTCAGCAGGTGGGCCCGGCAGCGCACGGGGAAGCCCCGGATCTCGTCTACGCCAGCGAGCATGCGGTCGAGGCTTCGCAGGTCCTCCATGCCCCCCTTGGTCAGCCGGTTGCCGAGAATCACCAGGTGGAGGTCCAGCAGCAGCGGCTCGCCCTCGGGTCCCGTGTCCGCCCACTGGCGCAGGCTATGGTCCAGGCTGATCCAGAGTGCGTGGAGCCCCTTGGAGGTTGGGGCGGGCGCCTCGTCGCTGGCGAGGAGCGAGAAGGCCCGGTGGAGATCCTCCACGCCATCGGAATCGAAGACCAGGCTGGTCGGCTTCCCGTGAGGGCCCATCTCATGGGCCTTGGCTTGGTACACCAAGAAGCTGCCGGGGCCCGTGCTCCAGAGGTCCACGCCCTTGTCGCCCGGACCATCGAGGATCTCCACATCACCCTCGCCGGTGCCCAGCCCCATCCAGGCCGCGGCCACCCGGGTGAAGGCCGGCCCTACCTCCTGTTGGCCCGAGGCGGCCATGACCTCGTCGACCTGGCGCATCAGCTCGCCGAAGTACGCATGGCGGTGGACGTCGACGCAGGCAGGCTCCGCTGCGGCAGGGGCTCCCATGATCTAAGTACCATCCCTTCCGGACGATCACAACCGATGAGCACCTCGGCGAGTTCACCTAGGGGGCGGCCTAGTGGGTCGGCTCCGCCCTGCTGTGCACCGGCGCGGCTTCCCGGAGGGCCGGAGCGACGGGGAGGGAAAGGGACCAGATACCATCTCATCGACGGGACGCAGCCCATGCAGATTCTCGCACTCGCCGGACTGGTGATCCTCAACGGCCTCTTCGCCATGGCCGAGCTGGCCATCTTCACGAGCCGACGAGGCCGCCTCCAGCAACGCGCCGCGGAGGGGTCGGGCGCGGCCCAAGCCGTCCTCGAGATGGGCGAGCGCCCCACACCCTATCTCTCCACCATTCAGGTCGCGATCACCCTGATCGGCGTCCTCGCCGGCGCCTTCGGCGAGAAGGCCATGGCCGCCGACCTGGCCAAGGGCATCGCTCAGTGGCAGCCCTTGGCTCCCCACGCCAGCGCTCTTGCTCTCGCGATCGTGGTCGGCAGCATCACCCTGGCCACCTTGGTCCTGGGCGAGCTGGTCCCCAAGCGCCTGGCCCTCCGGCGGCCCGAGGGGATCGCCTGTGCCATGGCATTGCCGCTCCGTTTCCTGGCTCGGGCGGCTCGACCCGTCGTCGCGCTCCTCTCCTGGCTCACCGAGGCCGTGCTCTGGGTCCTGCGCGCTCGCGAGGGCGGCCGGGAGGAAGTCTCGGCCGAGGACGTGGGAGCGCTACTCCGGGAGGCGGCCGAGGTAGGCGCCCTGGAGGAGGAGGAGCGGGACATCGCCCAGAGCGCGGTGGAGCTGGGCGAGGTGACGGTGTCGGACATCCTCGTCCCGCGCCATGACGTGGACTGGATCGACCTCACCGAGTCCTTCGAGGCCGCCAGAGACCGGGTCCTGGCCTCCCCTCACAGCCGACTGCCGGCGGCCCGTGCGACCTTCGACAGTGTCGTGGGCCTGATCGCCGCCAAGGACGTGCTGAACGCCGCTCTGGCGCCCGAGCCCCCGCCCGTGGAGGAGCTGGTGCGGCCCATCGGCGTGATCCCCGAGGCCGCATCGGCGCTGGCGCTGCTCGAGGTACTCCGGGAGTCGGCCACACCCATGGCCGCCGTGATCGATGAGCACGGCCATGTGGAGGGCATCGCGACCTTGAGCGAGGTGATCGCGCGACTCGTCGAGGGGCTCGCGCCCGCTCTGGGCCGCACCGAGCCCGAGATCACTCGGCGGGCCGATGGCTCGTACCTCATCGACGGCGACGCGCCGCTGGACCGGGTCGAGGAGGTGGTCGGCCTACCGGGCATGGCCGATGCCGCGCCCCGAGGCGTCCGGACCCTGGCGGGGCTGGTCATCTCGCTCCTAGGCCATGTGGGCGCCGAGGGCGAGGAGGCTGAGTGGGCAGGCAGTCGCCTGCGGATCCTCGAGATGGATGGCCGCCGCATCGCCAGGGTCGCGCTGGTGACACCGGACCAGAGCCACGTCACTCCCGATGCTGAGTAAGCTCCGCGATGAGCTCCACCACTTGGCTGGGCCGGTACGGCTTCTGCAGGAAAGCGTCTGGCGCGTAGCTACTTCGGGCATCCTCCTCGGTCGGCGGGTACCCGCTGGCAACGATGATGGGAACCGAGGCATCAATGGTGCGCATCCAGCCCATTACATCCCGCCAATCGGGGCCCGGCATCGTCCGGTCCAGCAGGACCGTCAGCAGGTTGCCGGCATGCTCCCGGAACCGATCCACTCCCTCGGCTCCGTCCCCGGCCTCGATCACCTTGAGTCCACGCCTCTCCATGGCGGCCCGGACGACATTCCTTACCCCCGGCTCGTCGTCGACGATGAGCAGCGTGCCGCGCAGAACCGGCTCGGGCTCTCCGGGGGCGTGCCCCTCGGGGGCATCGCCCGTGTCGGCGGGCTGATCGGTCAGCGGAAGGAGCACTGTCGCCGCGGTACCCGATCCCCGCTCGGACGCGACATGGACCATTCCCCCGTGGGACTCGGCCACCCCGGCCACGAGGGCGAGCCCGAGGCCGCGCCCCTGGAACCTCGTGGAGTAGACATGTGGCTCGCGACCCGAATCTGATCGCCCCCCTGGAGGGCCTTTGTTAGCAGAATGGCCAGACTGTACGCTTCCTCGCCCGTCGCGCAGCCGGGCACCCATGCTCGGATGGGTCGGTCGGCGCTCGCGCGCGCCACCAGGGTCGGCACGACCTCCTCGGCGAGCAGCTCCGCCATGTGACTCTTATGGTCGGGAGCCAGGTGCTGGACGAGGACGAAAGCCATGCCCGGCGCGTCGGGAAGCGCCTTCAGGAACTCGCCGTAGGCATCCAGGCCGCCCGCCGAGGCGCCCAGAGCCACTACGACCTTGGGAGCGTTCGACGCTTCCGCGCCATGGATGCTCTGGCGCGGTTCCCGTTCCACTTCCTCCTCTGGCAAACCCTCGTCAGCGCTCGGCATGAGTCATGTCCGCCTCTCTCGGTGCTGGGCTACCACATCCGAACCCATGCTTGTCGTCGGAGTCGACTTCCTGGAATTGCCCGCGTCGACCTGCCGCCCTCGGGAGAGGCCATCCTCGACCACTCGCGAACCTCCCCATCATAGGGTGAAACCGAGTGGAGGTCGCTTTATGAGCGAGAGGCGCATGGACAGACGGGGATTCCTGCAGCACGCTACGGCGCTATCGGCGGTGGCGGCCATCGGACAGATGGCCCGGGCCCAGGGGAGGCGCCGGCCGAACATCATCTTCATGATGTCCGATGACCACGCGTCCCACGCGCTCTCGTGCTACGGCAGCGTGATCAACGAGACGCCCCAGCTCGACCGCATCGCCGACGAGGGGGTGCGGTTCGATAACTGCTTCTGCACCAACTCCATCTGCGCACCCAGCCGCGCGGTGATCCTGACCGGGAAGTTCAGCCACGAGAACGGCGTGCTCGACAACCGGCTGGAGTTCGACGGCTCCCAGCTCACCTTCCCCAAAG
>WJIW01000178.1 GCA_014730065.1 Armatimonadia bacterium
GCCTTGCCGAAGCGGGTGTGCTTGACGACGAACTGCAGAGCGACCAGTAGGAGTAGGGTCGAGACGAAGATGACCACATCGGATATGTAGATGATGAAGTCGTAGTTCTCGGCCAGCCACTCGATGCGGTGGTCGTCCAAGAGCTTAGGGAACGGCTTGCGGCCGGCCCCCAGCTTCCACTGGCCGACACTCTCCAGGAACAGCGACACGCCGATGGCGGTGATGAGGGCCGAGAGGCGTGGTGCGTTGCGTAGGGGCCGGTAGGCGACGAACTCGATGATCACACCCAGGACGGCACAGAAGGCCATGGATATGGGCATGATAAGGGGGAACCAGGGGGGGATGCCGTAGTAGTCGGCCCACATGGCGGCGTAGATGGCGACGAAGGCGCCGACCATGAGAATGTCTCCGTGGGCGAAGTTGATGAGCTTCAGCACCCCGTACACCATGGTGTAGCCCAGGGCGATCAAGGCGAAGATCGCCCCCAGGCTCAGGCCATTGACGAGCTGCTGAAGCCAGTAGATCACGACAGATCGGGCGCCTCGACGGTGTCGACCAAGACCTGCTCGCCGCCCTGCAGCTCCAAGATGACCGCGGGCTTCACGGCGTTCCTGTCCTCGTTGATGGTGATGGTGCCCGTCACGCCTTCGAAGCCGCTGGTGGCGGCCAGGGCGTCGCGGATGGCCGCGCGGTCGGTTGGGTCGTCCACGCTGTGGATGGCCTCCACGACGATGCGGATGCCATCATAGGCGGTGGCGGCCATGGCACTTGGGGCCTCGCCCCAGCGCTCCGTGTACTGCTCCACGAAGGACTGGACCACGGGCGACTCGTCCTGCTTGCTGTAGTGGTTGGCGAAGTAACAGTTGTTCGTGGCCTCCTCGCCGATGTTGTAGACATCGGGGGAATCCCAGCCATCGCCACCGACGATGGGCATATCGAGACCGTTCTTGCGGGCCTGGCTGGCGAACTGCCCAGCATCGTCGTAATAGCAGGGGACGAACAGGACGTCGGGGTCCTGGGTCTTGACCCGCAGCAGCTCGGCGCCGAAGTCCTGCTGGTCCTTGCCCCAGCCCTGGGACTCGATGACCTCGCCGCCCAGATCCACGAAGGCCTCTTCGAAGTACTTGGCCAGGCCCACGGAGTAGTCGTTATCGGAGGGGTATAGGATGGCGGCCCGGCGGGTCTCCAGGTTCTCGAAGGCGAACTTGGCGCAGGCGTAGCCCTGCTGCCTGTCGGTGAAGCAGGTGCGGAAGACGTACTCGCCCTTCTGGGTGACCTCGGGATTGGTGGACGAGGGCGAGACCATCGGCACTCCGTGCTCCTGGCAGATGGGTCCACCGATGAGGCTGAGGCCGCTGGCGACTTCGCCGACCACGGCGACGACCTGGTCCTCCTGGATCAACTTGTTGAGGATCGGGCCGACGTCCTCCGCCTTGCAGCGGTCGTCCTGGAGGATGAGCTGGAAGGATGGGCCGCCGTTCCAGTCGGCCGCTCCCATCTCCTCGAGGGCGAGGACGATGGCCTTGGCCGAATCCTGGCCGAAGTCGGCGTTGGGCCCGGTGAGTCCGAAGTAGGCGCCGATGGGGATGCCAGCCTCGGAGTCGCCGTACACGCCCTCCTCGATGCTGGCGCTGGATGCGGCGGCGCCGCCGTCACCGCCGCCCGCTCCGGCCGCCCCGCCGCCGTCGTCCTCGGCGGGCGGTGGGCAGCCCACGAACAGAGTGGCCATCGCCGTCATGATGAGGATAGCGATGATCGTCAGATGAGTGCCTCGTCCACGCATAGTCCGTCTCCCTCTCTGCTGGTACGTGAAGAGGGCCTGGCCGGCGAGCGCACGGGCAGCGGAGCCTACGCGACAACCACCTGAGCCATGGCCCGGATGTGATCGGGGGTGGAGCCGCAGCATGCGCCGAGCCACCGGGCCCCCAGTTCTCTGAATCGCCGGGCGTTCCCGGCCATCTCCTCGGGAGTCTCGTCGAAGACGGTCTCGCCGTTCTCGAGCCGGGGCATTCCGGCATTGGGCTGGACGATGACGGGTAGGTCGGTGGCCGCCACGAGAGACTCTACCATCGCAATGGCCTCGCCCGAGCCCAGGCCACAGTTGAGGCCCAGGCCATCGACGCCCGCTCCCGAGAGCGCTTCGGCGGCGGTGGGCACATCCACACCAAAGGTCGTGCGTCCACCGACCTGGAAGCTCATGGTGCAGAACACGGGCAGGTGGGCCGCCACTTCTCGCGCGGCTTCGACAGCGGCCAGGGCCTCGGCCAGGTCCATCATGGTCTCGATGAGGATGCAGTCAGGGCCGCCCTCGACCAATCCCCGGATCTGCCGCGCGAAGCCAGCCTTGGCCTCGGCAACCGGGGTCTCGCCATAGGGCTCCAGAATGAGGCCCGATGGCCCCACATCGGCGGCAACGAAAGCACCCGCCGGAACGGCCTCGCGTGCCCGGCGAACGCCCAGGGCGTTGAGCTCCTCACAGCGAGCGTCCAGTCCCCGGGCCGCGAGCTTAGCGGGAGAGCCGCCGAAGGTGTTGCTGGTGACGACCTGGGATCCGGCGTCGGCGTACGATGCATAGACCATCCGCACGGCGTCGGGGTGAGTCTCGTTCCATTCCTCCGCACAGTCCCCAGGGCTGAGCCCGGCAGCCTGAAGCTGAGTGCCCGTAGCCCCATCCCCGATGATGGCTCCCCGCGCCAGGGCGGCCTTGATGTCGCGTCCACCAGAATCCATGGCGCCATTATACACATCGGAATGGGCGAAACCAGAGTGGGGAATCCATGCTCAGCGGGCCTCGTCGCTCGCCTACCCGGGGCCTTCCAGGAGGATCACCGAGCGGGGCGGGACCGAGACCGGCACCGCGCCCAGCGACTCGCCGTTGAGGGACGCCTCTATCGCGCCGGCCGCCGACGTGGCCAGCGGGGTGAGCGATAGGTCGATCCCCTGGGGCTGGGGGGTGGGGTTGGCGAGGACAACGGCGATACGGCCGTCGGGCGCCCGCCAAGCGCTCACCAACAGGGCGGGGACCTGGTAAGTGGCCGGCCGCATCTCAGTGCCGTCCCACTCCTCGGTCTCCACGCGCCAGATGGGCGCCCTGGGCTGGGGCACCGGGAGCATCTCGCCTTCCACGAGGTAGGGCCGCCCAGGGCCATCCCGGGTCGCCACGCAGGCGCGCAGCATGGCGAGCTGATCGGGGTCCATCTTGGCGGGGGTCGGGAACAGGTCCTCCTCGCCGTAGTCGGCCAGAACCTGCCACTCGGTGAGCTGGGTCGACAAGCCCGCGCCCGCGATGAAGGCCCTCGCCGTGCGCAACACGAGCATGGGATCGGTTCGGGTGGTGTGCTGGATGTCGATTGAGGTCACCGGCATCAGAGGGTGGTACACGAAGAGGAAAGCGGGCACTACCTCGGTGCCGGTTCCGGCGGCGGGCCATCCCGATACCCGGTCGGCGCGGCTGATGTACGTATCGAGGTGGGCTAGGAGCAGCTCGCCGGGATCCTCCATAGAGATCCCGAAGCCCGGGTTGATCCCGCGTCCTTCTTCTCGCGTGATCTGCATCAGGTCGGCGATGGACTCGTGGATCCATGGCCCCGGACCCGGGGGATGGTCGTGGGAGGTGCTGTAGCACGGCGGCGACGATCCCCCGTTCATCTGGTCGAACTCGAAGAGGTCGAATCCGGCCTCGGCGAGGCCCCGTGCCGTCCGGCGGAAGTGCTCGCGAGCGAACTCGGTGCCGGGGCAGATGTAGGCGTGCACGCCGTCCCAACTGAAGTACGCGTCATCGACCTGCACCTCGCCATCCCGGCCGACGACGCACACCTGCCGGCCCCGGTCCTCGAAGGCCTGGCGGCCATCGAAGCCGAGAACGTTGTAGTGGGGCGTGTGGTACGGCTCCCGCTCGATGACCCATTTCAGGCCGGCCACCATGGCCTGGACATGGGCGCCGGCGTCGTGGGCCTCGGACAGTGTGGCCGCAACGACTTCGGGCGAGGGGTTGAGCGGGAAGTAGTCGGGCGAGGTGTAGATCCCGTGGTGCTCCCAGTTGCGGCTCTCGATCATCACGGACCTGGCACCGGTGGCCTCCCGCCAGATCCGGGCCAGATCGTCCCAGCGATCCAGCGGCACGAACCAACGGCCGTTGCCCATGGGCCGAAAGCTGGCAGAGAGGGTCAGCGGAGAGTCGGCGATCCACTGGGGCGGGGCGTCATCGCCGTGTCTGGGCTCGGCCCACCACTGCCCGCGGGCCCACCCTCGGTAATCGGTGGCCGCGTCCATCCACGAGCCAGCGCACCGCCGGAGGGTCAGCGTGGGACTGACGAACGTCTCGCCCGGCTCGGCTGAGAGCTTCAGCCAGGGGCTGATGTCCACGTACTCCTCCTCTACGGTTCCGCCCAGGAGCTTGGGATGGGCGGCCGCATCCTCGCAGATGATCGAGAGCCCCGATGAGTCATCGTAGTACGCCACGAGCTGCATCGACGCATGGCCGGGGTACTCGCGGCGGTGCCATCGGGTGTTGGCCAGGCCGTCGGCGGATGCGACGTAGCCGTCGCCGCCGGGGACGAAGAGCCGGTCATCGGCGGACTCGTCCAGCGGCCGGGCCAGCCGGAGGACGGGGAAGACCACCTGCTCCACGATCACGCCCTCTGCGGGCCGCAGGTCGATCTCCATACACACTGCTTCGTCCCGAGCCCGGATGCGCACCGTGGCATCGCCGGCGCCGGCAACATCCAGGTAGGTGAGGGAGAGCCCAGCGTTGGTCGTCTCGGCTCGGACCTCCTCGGCAACGGTGCTGTCGAGCCACCGCTGGGCACCGTCGTCGCCGGCGAGCTGGAGCTGGAACATGGGCGCGGGAGTGGGCCCCAGCAGAGGCTGACCGGCGACCTCGTCCCGCAGCTCCAGCACCTGGCCCGTTCGGGCGTCGACGGCAAGCGACAGCTCGGGGGTGCGCACCTCGAGGGGCTGGCCGATGACCGCCAAGCAGAGCACAAGGGTGGGCAGCATGAAAGAACCTCCGCGGGACCAAGTGGACCGGACTTCGGCGTGAAGGGGCGATGATCCTGGGGGCCAGGGGCGGCCGCTGCCCGGCGCGAACAGGACGTGCGCAAGGAACTCGGGCCAACGGCCCTGGCAAGGTTGTCCCCATGAACACCTACCTCGATTGCGTTCCGTGCTTCATGCGCCAGGCCCTGGAGGCGGCGCGTAACGCCACCGATGATCACGGTCTTCGCGAGCGCATCCTGCGGGACGTGCTCCGTATGGCCTCGGAGATGGACTTGAGCCAGCCGCCGCCGGCCATGGGTCAGGCCATCCATCGGCGAGTTCGCGAGCTAACGGGTGCGCCCGACCCCTACCGCGCCGCCAAGCGAAAGTACAATGCCATGATGCTCGCGGCTCTGCCCGAGCTGCGGGCCATGGTGTCCGAGGCATCCGAGCCGATGCTGACCGCTGCCGCCCTGGCCATCGCCGCCAATGCCATCGACATGGGCGTGACGGCCGATCTCGCCGAGGACGCGCTGCTCGCGGCGCTGCGGGGCGCGCCGAAGGACCTCGGCGAGGGCGCGTGGGCGGAGTTCCGGCACCGGGCGGACGTCGCGCAGAGCATCCTCTACCTAGCGGACAATGCCGGCGAGATCGTGGCCGACCGCCTGCTCATCGAGGAGCTGGGTCCGGATCGAGTGACGCTGGTCGTGCGCGGCGCGCCGATCCTGAACGACGTCACCCTGACGGAGGCGGAGGAGCTCGGCCTGACCGAGGTGGTTGAGGTCATCGACAATGGGTCGGACTCACCGGGCACGCTTCTCGATGACTGTAGCGAGAGCCTCCGGGACCGCTTCGAGGCGGCGGACCTGATCATCGCCAAGGGACAGGGCAACTACGAGAGCCTCAGTGGAGCGCCGCGACCGATCAGCTTCCTCCTGAAGATCAAGTGCCCGGTGATCGCGGGCGTGGTAGACCTGCCGGTGGGGACCCACGCCCTGCTGCATGGCGGGTGAGGGCAGGGGGGTGGGGCAGACCGGCCGAACCCCCCACCCATGTCCTACCTGTCCGCCGCATTGACCCTCTTCCTGGTCATGGACCCCCTCGGCAATGTCCCCTTGGTGGCTGCGCTACTGAAGGACGTCGAGCCGGGCCGACGACCGAGGATCATCGTCCGGGAGCACCTAATCGCCCTCGGCCTGCTGCTGTTGGCGCTGCTCGCGGGACCTCCGCTGCTGGGCGTGCTGGGGATTCACCGACCCGCCCTCACCATCGGCGGCGGGGTCGTCCTGCTGCTCATCGCCATCCGGATGATCTTCCCGGGCAAGGGCGGCGTGTTCGGCGATGATGGCATGGATGGGGAGCCGCTGGTGGTACCCCTGGCCACACCCCTCATCGCCGGGCCCTCGGCCATGGCCGCGCTCATGCTGCTCAGGACCCAGGCGCCCGAGGGATTCGGTCTGTGGTTCGGCGCCCTGGGCACGGCGTGGGTGGCGTCTCTGGCCATCCTCCTGGGCGCGGCGTGGATGAGCCGCCACGTGGGACCCCGGGCCACCATCGCCCTGGAGCGGCTGATGGGGATGATCTTGGTGCTGATCTCGGTGGAGATGCTCCTAACGGGAGTGGGGGAGTACGTGGAGGCGTTGTGACGGCCGGGAGAGGGAC
>WJIW01000179.1 GCA_014730065.1 Armatimonadia bacterium
CCGGTAGCTCCAGTCGCCGCCATACGTGTTGCCCTGCTTCTCGGTGAAGCGAACACGGATGAAGTTCTGGTCCGAGTACCGATAGGCCCAGGCGAAGTACCACCCGTCGGAGACGTTCTGCCCGATCTCCGGCAAAGTGTCGAGGCGCGATAGCCAGGATCGCTGCACTCCCCAGCCCGGAAGCCAGAACACCGCTTGCCGCCCGATATAGACCTTGGACGGGCCCACGGAGATGTACTCGCCTTGCTCGTCGATCTTGCCGTGGTCGGCCTCGATGCGCCAGTGAGGCACCTCCTCCTCCGGCGCGACCCCATCCTCGTACCGCCGCTCCGTCCGCGCGTTGGGACACGTGGTGAAGTACAGATCGGTCAGGTCCGCGCGATAGTCATCGCCGTCGATCCGCCTGGCGTGGATGTACGAGAAGTCCGTCGTCCAGTTCGAGAAGAACTTGGGCGATAGCTCGGCCGTCGCGTTCCAGATTGTCCAGGTGCGGTCTCTGAGGTTGAACACACACCGCTCGCCGACGATGCGCTCGCCCTCGCGCTCGAGAACGATGTGTGGATAGAAGTACGCCACCTCGGCGTCGGAATCGTAGTCACAGCGGTCGGCGGTGATGGTGGTGCCTTGATAGGAGGCCCTGACCCCCTCGGACATGAGGATCGCGCCACGCTCCTCCTGGTACCAGGCCAGGTTCGCGGTGATGTCCACGCCCCGCCTGCCCACGGTGGGTTGTGGCCGAAGGGGTCCGCCGCCGGGGGTGGTCATCTGGTCCGGCAGACCCGACGAGCCCGGCTGCCCGGGCCCCTGGGGAGCGGCGGGATCGGTGAAGGGGTCCACCCCCGGCTCGCCATCGAAGGGGGGCAGGTCCTGGCCGAGTGCCAAGCCTGCGAGCAGGCTCATAAGCACCATCAATGGCAAGGGGGACTTCTTCATCGACCGCCTCAGGTAGCAGAGCCCCCCGACCCATCGGCGGCCTGGGGGGCGATTGACTACCCGGTGAGACGGCCCGGAGGCCTACATCCTTGAAGCGATCGACGCTACTTCTCGGCCGGGGGTTGGGCTACATTGCCCACCATGAAGGCCTGCCATTGGCCGTCGATGGGCTTGACCATCATGCTCACGTACCCGCCCCCTTCGGCGGGCAGGTAGATCGTCAGGTGGCCCCGCTTGGGGCGATAGTCATAGATGACCCGTCCCTCGGCAGCGGGCGATGTTGGGGTCACCTTGGCAACGGGCAGAGCGGGCGCCATGGGGCTCGCATCGCCCTTGACCTCGGTAATGGGCCCTTCCTCCCCAGGCAGCTGGATCTCGGGCGCGAGGGCCTCCACCTTGGCCCGGTCGCGGCTCCGCAAGGCCTCGGCCAGCTCGTCGACGTAATCCAGCGGCCCGCCCTTGCTCCACGGCTGCAAGGTCACGAAGTTCTTGATCTCCGCGGCGTAGAAGGTGCCGGCCAGCACGGCGACCACCCCAAGCACGAGGATGATGACCGCTCCGCCGCTAACGCTCTTCTTCTTCGGTGGCTCTGGTGCCGGAGCATCACCGGCCTGTGGCTGATCCGGTTTCTTGTCGCTACTTTCCTCTGACATGCGGGTCCTCCCCAGGCTCGGACACTGTCCGGTTTCCCAGCGGGTTCCCCGCCATTGGTGCCGACCCCTTCAACGCGCCGATGGGCTACCGCGCCTGGTCCTTCGTGGGCACGCCCCGCGCCTCCATGCGGCTCCACTCCAGGAAGTACCCCGTGGTGCCCCCGCCTCCACCGGCGGAGCGCTTCTCGGGCAGGATGTCGAAGTCCGAGTCCAGCTTCATGGTCACGGCCCCCACCCCGAAGATGGACGTGTCCGCGAGGCCAAAGGTCCACAGCATGACTACGGGCTGCTCGCCCGAGCTGACCAAGCTACCGTTCTCGTAGCGGTTCACGGTATGACTGGCGCTAGCCGTCATGCTGAGCACGATGGTCGTCCCCGACGGGTCGACGGTGCCGTCTTCGTTCAGCGCCAGGTTCACCTCGCCGAGGACCGTCTGGCTCGTCCCGTCGCCCTCCACGTCAGGCCACGCGATGGTCTCTCCGCCGGTCCACTCCAGGGTCTTCGTGTTGCCTTGGCTGATTTGGGTGGTCTCGATACCCTTCGCCGTCAGCTCGCCCGTGCTGTCGTTGGAGAATGTGATGTCTCGCGATTCGCCCGTGGGCGCATCGTCGAGCACCGTTCGCAGGGAGTGTATATCGGCCCGCATGTGAACGTCCCAGGACATCCGCTGCTCGAAGGCTGTATCGGGTGCGAACCACCAATCCAGGGTCCCGCGCCACTCGGTCAGGGGCACGGCGTTGCTCTTGCGGCCGTCGACCTCCACGATGACATCACCGTACGAGCCGGGGCCGCTCCGGGGGATCGTCACCTGCACGCGATCGGGATCCCAGTCATGGACCGTCACAGGGGTCCCGTTGACCGTGACCTTGCCCTGCTCGGAGCCGAACCAGCCGTCGATGAACAGGCGGTCATTCTCCTCCCAGACCGCCAGCTCCTCGATGCTCGGCCTGAGCGTGCCGGGATCCTGATCGGGGTTGGCGATGAACAGGAGATTGCTGTTCACGAGGACCGGCGAGAAGATCTCCTGGAAGGTGTTCTCGCTCTCATCGAACTCGGTGGTCAGGATGCCCAGCTCCTCGGCCTCCCGCTTCACCTCGACCCAGTTGAAGGCGCGCTGGTCTGGAGTCTTCGGCTGGTAGGTGTTGGCCCCCAGCATCCGGTCCATGATGAACCGGGGCGTCACCGTGCTTGAGGATAGATGGTCCCAGCCGAGGACCAGGCCCGCGCCCTTGCCGAACAGCACCTCGGTGATCTCGGAGTTGCCACTGAAGCAGGTGTTCAGGAAGACCACGCTGTCCTTCTCCAAGGTCCAATGCTTCTCGACGAAGGACGAAGTCACCATGAACTTGGTAGGCTTGGTGCAGCCGCCATCGGCCTTTCTGTCGGTGATCGCCGCCGCGGCCACCAGGTCGCCCGACTTGATCTCGGCCTCGTAGGCCTTCAGGTTGGCGGCCGTGAACGGGGTCTCGGTCCAGATGGCGAACTTCTTGGCCGGGTCCGTCTGGTCCGGCCCGTAGTCGAGAGCCCATGAACCGGACTCGGTCTGCCGGATCCCGACCGATGTGCGGATGAACCCACCATGGGAGTGCACGTACACCATGGAAGCGCCCGTGATGGCCCGGTAGTCCTCGATAGTCTCGAGCCCAGTGGCCAGGTCAACATCGTACCCGGCATCCTCCAGGTACTGCCTGATCTGCGGCGTTACCGACAGATCGAAGCAGTCGCCTAAGCTGTCCCGGACGTACGCCTTCTTCCCCTTCGGCACCCCTTCGTACTCCCGGCCGGACACACCCCCCGAGCCGGCAGCGACGGCGGCGTGTCGTGCGTCCCCCGCCGATTGCACCGCCGGCGATTGGTTCAGAAGCAGGTTATAGGTAGTACCGTCCTGGAGGACCGCCCAGAGCACGCCGGCCTCGGAGTCGATGTCCGCCTGCACCACATCACCGCGCGACCTGATCTCACCCAGCAGCTCCCCGGCGCCCGCGTCGGCATCGGAGAGGTCGGCGGCGTCAGCCAGCTCCTGGATGCCCTCGACAGCCCCGGCCCGAGCCTCGTCGGTCATAGGCGCGGGCTCCCCATTGCCGGTGGTAGCGCCGGACCCCGCGTCCGATCCGCCGTCATCGCCGGAACCGGGCGTGCCCGGTCCACCGCCCGCGCAGCCCGCGGCCAGGATTAAGGCAGATGTGGCGGCGGCAATGAGTACTCGGCTTAGAAGTGTCTTGTTCAAGGATGGCCCCCATACGGCGCGGGCTGCGCCTCTGCTCGGCACCGCCCGGCGAGTTAGTCTCGTTTAACTTACCCTAGGCGACGGGCGAGGCCCTGTCAACGGGCCCGGCAGGCCGGCGGTGATTCTCCGGGAATATGGCAGTGGCTCCAGCCGTCACACTAAGGGAAGGACGGGAAGCTGTGAGCGGCCTCTCGGCCACGGACGGAGAGTTGGTGGCGCGAGCGCGGAAGGGCGATGTGGACGCCTTCCGCCAGCTCTACGAGCGACATGTGGGCGGCGTGTATGCCCTCCTGCGCTCCAGCCTGCGCGACCGTGACCTGGTCGAGGACATCGTGCAGACGGCCTTCATCAGGGCATGGGACCGGCTCGCGCGTCTTCGCGACGGCGATGCCTTCAAGGTGTGGATCCGGCAGACGGCGCGCCGGGCCATGATCGACGAGATCCGCAAGCGGAGGCTTCGTGAGGCGGATTCGCTGGATGAGAACGAGGAATCGGGGCACGCCCCCGCCGACCCGGCGGCCGCCCCACCCGACGCGCTGACTCGGTCGGAGATGGCCGAGCGGGTTCGAGGCGCCGTGGCCGAACTGCCGGCCCATCAGCGTGAGGTGGTGACACTCCACTACCTGGACGGCATGGAGGTGAAGAGTGTCGCCCAGGTGCTGGAGGTGCCCCTGGGGACGGTGCTATCCCGCCTGGCCCGGGCGCGAAATGCCCTGAAGCGGAAGCTGGGTGGGTTCATGGACGACTGGACGGAAGGCGGAGCTTGATGCGATGCGACGAGGCACGCCGCTGGCTCGATGGGTCAGCGGACGAGGATATGGCCGAGGACGTGGCCGCACACGTGGAGCGCTGCGCTGACTGCGCCCACCACTATGCCGAGGGCGACCGCTTGGCTGGCCTGCTCCGGAGCGTTGGGCCCGCCCCCATGGAGCGGGACCTGTGGGACGGGATCCAGGGCCAGCTACGGCGTAGGCGCAGCCCTTGGGCCTGGCTCCTCGCGCCCGCGGCGGGGCTGGCGGCGGGAGCGCTGCTCGCCATGCTGCTCCTGCCCCCTGTGACCCCTTCGGATCCCGGGGCGCTGCCCGAGCCCGTGGAATCGGCGGCCTTCCCCGCCCAGGCGGGCGATGACCCATCGGCCCTGGAGGAGGACGCGCAGGTACTCGCCTGGCACGCCAGCGCCGCCGCCGGAGGCGGGCTCGTCGACCCCTGGTCGGCGGCCATCGCCGTGAGTGCCCTGCCCTCGGGAGAGGAGGATCCAAGCTGAGCAGCGGGCGGATCGCTGCCATCATCGGCTTGTTCATCCTGGGTCTGGGGATGGGTGGCGGCGTGGCGTACCTGGCTCGGATGAGCGCCGAAGCCGAGGCGCCGACGGCCGACGCGATCCAGTGGGACGGTAGCTACACTGCCCGGAGCGTCATCACGACGACTATGCCCGGCGGGCGGGTAACCCATGACGCCACCATCGAAGCCGTTGGCGGACTCAAGCGGATCGAGCTGGAGACGGGCCAGGTGATGGTGGACACCGGCGAGTGGGTGGTGGCCCTCAATGCCGACGGGCGGCAGGAGGTCCTGTGTCCCTCATACGCGGACCTAACGGAGGACGACGTGGCGCCCGGCTATCGCGTCGCTTACGCCGACGGCGGAGCTGTGGCGGATCGGCCCACCCAACTGATGACGGTCCGCGACACCCGTACCGATCGAGTCGCTCTCCAGCTCTGGCACGATGCGAAGACGGGGGTACCCCTGGCCAGGCAAAGCTACCTCCACGACGGCCAGCTCGCCTCCAGGGCCGAGATCCTGAGCATCGACTACAGCACCGAGCCCCCTCCCATCGATCCCGTCGAGCTACCCGGTCGCTCCGTTGCTGGAGAGCTGATGTCGACCGAAGAGTTCGCACGCCGCGCCAGCTTCACGCCGTTGGAGCCAGGCTACGTTCCCGGCGGCTACCGAGCCGAAGGCCTGTTCTGCCACGACTGCGACCGCGGCCGGGCCTACGCCGAGTTCCGGTATACCGATGGTCTGCGGATCCTCTCGGTCTATCAGCGCCACCCCCGTGGCGAGCAAGGGGGGCGCGGGCGCGGGCGAGGCCGGGGGCCGGGCCGCGGACGGGGTGTGGGCCCTGGGGCCGAGTCCCACATCGGCAGGATCCAGACCCTCGACCTGGGCCTGGCGCGAGCGGCGCGCCAGCGACGCGGTGACCTGGTGGTCATCGTAGTGGGTGACCTGCCGGTCGAGGAAGCGGAGCGGGTCCTTCGATCCGTGCCTCAGCGTGAGGCGGACTAGGCGCCGGCGCCGCAGCCGCCGCGGCCAGTCGCTCCGTGCTGGATACCTCTGCTATACTGGAGTTAAGCGCTTACAGCGCGCCAGAAACCACTTACCCGGAGGTCACTCCATGCACTCCCGCGTACCTCTCATGGCGGCCTTGCTCCTGTGTATCCTCGTTGCCTGCGCGTCCTCGGCGCCCCAGCCGGGCGATCTCGATGCGCTCCTGGATGGCGTCTCCGAGGTGACCGCTCCGGGGAGCATCCCCGGCCCGGTCTGCGTGTTCTCGGATGGGGCCTTCCCCGTCCTAGCCGGGGCTTCGGGTGGGCAGCGATTGCCCCTGGCGGGCGCCGCCCGGCTCGGTGAAGGCAGGATCGTCGCCGTGGGTCACGAGGGCTTGCTCTCCGTGGCCGGCGAGACTCCCGGCAACAGCAAGTGGGCGGTCAACGTGGTCCGCTGGGCGGCCGGCGCGGAGCAGCCCAGGGTAGCCGTTCAGGGCCACGGCAATCTGGCTCCCGCTCTCTCCGACGCGGGTATCCAGGTCACCGGGCTCGCCCCTGCCGACCTGGCCGAGGTGCTGCCCGCGGCGCAAGTGGTCGTCCTCGGCGCGGCATCCATCGGCGAGGATCACCTGCCGATGCTGCGGGAGTACGTGCAGTCCGGCGGCGGCCTGGTCGCTACCCTGTGTCCGTGGGGCTGGATGCAAGTGACCGGAGGAGACCTACAGAGGGACCTGCCCGCCAATCGGCTGCTGGCTGAAGCGGGGCTCGCCTTCGCGCCGGGGATGACGGGCGGCACGGGCCCCTCGGGCTATCTGACCGACCGATCCAACCTGGAGCTGTGTCACGCCGGCGAGGCTCTCGAGGCCATCGAGGCCCACGCCCGGGGCGATACGGAGCTGGCTCCGGGTGAGCTGGCCCAGGTCTCCACGGTGCTCGCAACCTTCATGCGGGGCGTGCCCGAGGGGGAGTCGGCCCTGATGCCCCGCTTCCGAGCCCTATGCGCGACGCCAGAAGCCGAGTGCACGCCGACCCCCGATGAGCCCGTGGGCTCCGACCGGCCCCTGGCGCGGCTCGCAGCCACCCTCTACATGCAGGACACGGCCGACCTGCCCGCCGAAGACGTGGAGGCCCACGCGTCGGCAGCCGCCTTTCCTGGCGCGGCGCCCGAAGACGCACCCCGGGTCACCGAAGCCCTGAGCATCGATACATCGGTACCGGATTGGCATAGCACGGGCCTGTACGCTCCCGCCGGTGAGGTCATCGAGGTGCGCGTGCCCGAAGCATGGGCGGGACGGGGCCTCCAGCTCCGCATTGGCTGCCATACCGATGGGATCTGGCATCACGACCAATGGCGGCGGTTCCCCGAGATCAGCCGCAGCTACCCCCTCGATGGGCCCATCAGCCGGGTGGCCAGCCCCTTCGGCGGCCTCATCTACGTCGTGGTGCCTCGCGGCCAGGATGGGACGGAGCTGGACGTGCAGATCGATGGCGCCGTCCGGGCGCCCCTCTACCGCCATGGCGTTACGGACCCCGCCGAGTGGGCCGAGACGATCCGCCATGCTCCCGCGCCGTGGGGCGAGATCGTCACCGACAAGCTGGTGATCGCGGCTCCATCCACGGCGCTTCGCGACCTGGAGGATCCGGCCCGGCTCGCCAGCTTCTGGGATGATGTCATGGACGCCTGCGCCGACCTGGCCGCCATCCCGCGCGGGCGTTCACGACCCGAGCGGTACGTGCCCGACGTGCAGATCAGCGCCGGGTATATGCACTCGGGTTACCCGATCATGACCCACCTGGATGCCGTCGACCTGTCGCTGGACGTGGACCGCCTGATGACCGACGGATCGTGGGGGCATTTCCACGAGATGGGCCACAACCATCAATCGGGCCACTGGACCTTCGGCGGGACCACCGAGGTCACCGTCAACCTGTTCTCGCTGTATATCGGCGAGACGGTGTGCGACTTGGCTGGGCCGGGCCACGAGGCCGCCAGCTCCGACGCCGCCCGGCAGCGCCTCGAGGAGTACCTGGCCAATGGCGCCTCCTTCGACCAATGGAAGAGCTCGCCGTTCCTGGCCCTCATCATGTACCAGCAGCTCGTCGAGGAGTTCGGCTGGGAGACCGTCATGGACGTGTTCGCCGAGTACCGATCGGCGGCGCCGGACGAGCTGCCCCGGAGCGATGATGAGAAGCGCGATCAGTGGATGGTGCGGTTCTCGAGACACGTGGGCCGGAACCTGGGCCCCTTCTTCGATGCCTGGGGCGTCCCGGTGAGCGACCAGGCCAAAGCCGAGATCGCGGAGCTGGAGCCTTGGATGCCCGCCGATTGGCCCCGGACCTGAGGGCCCGTAGGCCCAGGTGGTCAGCCCGCGACCGGCTGGCTGCCGGGGCCGCCCTGGGGCATGCGGACGGTGAACGTGGAACCCTCCCCCACCTTGCTCGCCACCTCGATGGTCCCCCCGTGCTGATCGACGATGGCACGGGTGATGGCCAGCCCCAAGCCCGTTCCGACGGCCTGGTAGTCCCGGCCGCGCTTGGTTCGGTAGAACTCCTGGAATAGGTTAGGCAGCTCGTCCTCATCGATGCCGATACCCGTGTCGGCCACCTCCACAACCACCTGACCTGCCTCCTCACGCCCACGGATATTCACCGTGCCCTGCTCCTCGGTGTACTTAATCGCATTGGCCGTGAGGTTGGTGACGAGCTGGACGATCTCCTCCCGGTCGCCGAGTACGTTGGGTAGCTCCGGTGGCATCTCATTGATGAGGGTGACGCCCTTCAGCTCAGCACGCTCACCTAGCAGCTCGCAGACCTCGGCGGTGACGGCGGGCAGACTGATGGGCTCCAGGTACTCTCGGGGCCGGGTGCTCCGGGCCCGGGACAGGGCCAGTAGGTCGTTGACCATCCGTAGCAGGTCCTCGATGCGCCCGTGAGCCCGGCCAACGATCTGCTCGGCCCGATCGGGCAGGTCTCCGGCGTAGCCTTCCCCCACGACTTGCAGCGAGTTGGAGATGGCGGAGAGGGGGGACCGCAGCTCGTGGGAGACCCGGCGCATGTAGGCGGTCTGCATCATCTGGGCCGACTGGAGGTTCTGGTTGGCCTGACTGAGCTCGTCGGCCTTGGCTTGAAGCTGGCTGAGGAACCTCCGCGCCTCGGCTTCATGCTGGCGAAGTCGCTGGACGATGTGGGTGGCGAGATAGGCCGACAGGTACACGAGGGCCACGAACCCCGCGAACACCATCAGAGGAAACCGGCCCAGCAGGATCCCCTCGGGCACGATGGCGAGCTGGCCGGGCGCGGCGCCGAGGAAGATCACCAGGGTGCCCAATCCGGTGGCGACGGTGGCCCACGCATACGCCGCCCGGGTGGATAGCAGAATGGAAGCGAAGATGACGTGGAACACGAAGTGGGAGAGCACGGGGCTGGCTGGCCCGCCGGTCAGCAAGGCGTAGGCGGTCAGGGCGAGGAGGTCCACGCCGATCTGGAGGTTGGCGAAGAGGTGAGCCCGGGTGCGAGGCGGGTGGCCTGACTCCAGCATTTTGCGCCAGTAGTGGGTGAAGAGCGCATTGTAGGCGGCGATGGCCGACGCCAGGCCCAGGATGCCCAGGAAGTAGGCGACCTTGTGCTCCGTGCGGTACAGATGGACAACGAAGGCGCCGAAGACGATGACCGACGCCGCGGCGGCCCACCGCAAGTGCATCAGCCACTGGATACGCGCGACCAGCTCCCGCTCGGCGCCTCCCCTGTGGTGGCAGCCCGGGTCGGCGGGATCGAGACGCGGCTCGTCTGTGGTCGAGGTTGGATCGGTCATGGCATGCGCTCCTCGGAGGCCCGGCGGGACCGCGCGGCCTCATCCCAGTAGGTCGTTCGCGGCACCCAAGAGCCTAGCGGGTGGGGTGGGCTTCTCCAGGAATGCGGAGATGGGCACCGGCTCGCCCGCCTCGAAGGGTGCCCCTTCCACCTCGGGGTATCGCAGGTCATCCATTTCCGCTCGAGTCAGGGAGGACAGGAGGACCACGGGCACCCGGGCCCCGTACTCGCCCTCGCTGCGGAGTCGGTGAACGAAGAAGTACCCGTCATCGGGATCGGGCAGCATGAGGTCCACCAGGATCAGATCCGGTCTCATCTCCAGCGCCGCGGCGATCCCCGCGTCCACATCCTCCTCGATCCGTACCTCGGCCCCCGTTGACTCCAGAACCAAGCCCATGGCTTCGGCGATGTCCGGGTCGTCGTCGACGATCAGAATGAGCCGCTCGGCCAATCGACGCACCTCCTGGTAGCGCGCGTTAGCTCGATGAGGCGCTTGCACTCCATCGTACTAGTGTACTCCGCAAGTAGTGGCGGGGTTTCCTCCCAGAAGTTGCCGGAAGATGAGCGGGGCCTCGCGCTTGGCCCGGTCGACGCGGCCCTATGGCGGGCCAAGTCCGGGGCGATGTGCATCGCCCATCTCCCATGCCGCGACCCCATTGGCGATCCGGAAGAACAGGGGCGCGATCAAGGCCGACAGTAGGGCCCGCCCCCCCGCCGCGCCCATCCATGGGCCCACGGTGGCGTCGGGACTGAAGACGAAGAGGATGGCCTCGGAGATGAGCACGCCGGCAAGGACGGCAGCCATCTGGGTGACGACGCTGTGGATGAACACCCGCGCCGAGGCGAACCCGGCCAGCAGCCCGACCACACTCCGGGCCACCAACAGCCCGCCCAGCCCCACATGGCCAATCTGCGTCACGGAGATGACTCCCACCAGGAACCCGATCGCCAGCGCCTCGGTCGGCCCCAGCAGCAGGCCGGCGACGACTAGGCACGCGGTCGCGGCGTCGGGGAACACACTGCCCACGCTCAGGTTCTGAGCGACAGCGGGCTGGAACACCGCCGCCAGAGCGGCCATGAGAGCGACGACCACGAAAGTGACCATACCCATGCCGCCGTCACTCCTCGCCTTCGTCGGCGGCGGCGCCGCCGGGGCTGGGCGCAGGCACGAGGGCGACCCGGACGCGGTCCACGTCGGCGGTCGGAACCGCGTATGCCGTCAGCACGTATGGCCGGTTCTCCGGGGGAAGCGGCCGGTCGTCGCTTTCCGGCAGGACGGACTGGCCCAGTGCGACGCGCTCGACGACGCCTATGCGCAGGTCCGGGGGAGGACCGTGAGTGGTGGCCGCCGTGATCAGGACGTCACCTTCGCGCACGTCGGCCCCCGGGGCCACGGCATCGATGCTCAGCCCCCCGCCACCGTCGCCTACGACGGTACCCACGTAGTCGCCCGAGCGCATGGAGCGCGCCTCGGCGGAGAAGTGGGCGTCGGTGAGTGAGTAGGCGACACATGTGGATCGGTTCACTCGGTCCACGGTTCCCAGAAGGTGGGGTCCCGTGGCGACGGACATGCCGCGCTCGATGCCCGCCGTGGCCCCTTTGTCGAGCTGCAGCAGGGCCCGCCTGCCCGTTGGGTCCCTGCCGATCACCCGCACGTCGATGCCCCGATCGAGCTGATGCGTCATCTGGTCGGCGTCGATCACGAGACGCTCTCGAAGCTCGGCATCCTCGATCCGCGCCCCAAGCTGCTGTGTGGCCGCATCGGTCTCGGCTGCCAGGGCCTCGAGCTGATCCGTCTCCGCGAGCAGGCGCCGGGGGTAGGCGATTGCCAGGCCCAGATCCCGCAGACCGCTCGTCGCCCGGAAGCCAAGCCGTTGAACGGGTCCGCAGAGGGCCGCGGTGACACGCTCGGGCATGGTGGGGCGCCCCGTCGCTTCGGCGGCCCGGGGGCTGGAGCGGGCCAGTTGGATGACGGCCAGGGACACGATCACCAGAGCCCACACCTGCCGCCTTCGGTCTCCTCTCCGCTCGGCCCTCACTCGTCGCCTCCCTCTCCAGGGCTCCGCCATGCCAGGATAACCTCACGCAGGGAGCCGATGTCGGCGAGGGGCCGGACCTCCGCGTAGGGGGGCGTCAGGTGCTCCATGGTAACCGGGGATCCGGCGACCCGGCCCACGGGCAGCCCCTCGGGGTACAGCTCGCCCTCGCCCGATGTCATCAGGATGTCGCCGAGGGCGAAGGTGCCCTCCCCCTCGATATAGGTGAACCGTAGGAGCTCGCCCGCCGAGCGTCGCGTTCCCTGCCCTCCAAGCACCGCGCCGCGGATCGCCGGCTCAGGGTCCTCATCCTCGTCCTCCTCGTCGTCGCCTGTGCTCTCCTCCGCGTCCTCGTCACGCACGGTAACGGGCACGGCACTGGAGGGATCGGTGATGAGCAGCACCCGCGAGCGGTCGGGTGTGACTTCCACGACGAGTCCGGCAAGCTGTTTGAAGTAGGTCAGGGCGACAGCGTTCTGCGGGATGCCCTGGGCATAGCCCGCCGAGACCACCAGCATGCGGGCGTCCTCGGCCAGATCCACATCCTCCACCCTGGCGGGCACGCAACTGAACCCCTGCATGGAGAGTTCCTCCAGCGCCGGCGCGAGTCGCCTCAGCCGGACGCGAGCCTGATACTCGAGGATCGCCTCGTGGCTCTCCAGCTCGGCGGCGAGCAGATCCACCGCCGCTCGGTCGCGGAGCTGGACGCGCTCGGTGGGAATGCCGAGGAGCCCGGCGCGCGACTCGCCCGGGGCCGGGTGCTCGCTCCCTGGCGGCCACGCCGTGAGACCCGCGACGAGGATGAGCACGGCGAGTAGGGTCACAACATGGATCGGGTTCGCGGGGCGCACGGCTAGGCTCCCTCCGTAGCCTCCCCCAGGGCGTGAAGCTCGTAGTACTCCATGCCGACGTAGATCACGCCATCGACGACGGCGGGGGAGGAGACGATGGAGTAGGAGCTCTCCACCCGGAATATCTCCTCTCCGCTATCGCGCCGGACGCAGTAGAGGTTGCCGTCGGAGGAGCCGAAGATGACCTGATTGGGGGTGAGAGCGGGTGACCCAACGAGGGGCTCCTGCACCTGGAAGGTGAAGTACGGCTCCCCGCTCTGCACGTCGAAGCAGTGCAGCCGTCCGTCGCTCGCTCCCGCGTAGACGCGTCCCTGGGCACAGGCCGGCGATGATCGCACGGGGCCGTCGGTGCCGTACCGGAGCTGGATCTCGGGCGAGTCTACGCCGAAGACCAGTACCTCGCTGGCATCGCTACCCACGACCACCCGGCCATCGTCGGTGATGGTAGCCGAGGAATGGACTTCGTCGCCCGCGGCGACCGAGAAGACCTCGTTGCCCGACTCCAGATCAACGCACAGTATGCGCCCGGCCCAGGAGCCGATGAAGACCCTGTCGTCTTTGCAGGCCGGGCACGCGTATATGGGCCCACCTGCAGGAGCGCGCCAGCGCAGGCCGCCGCCGTGCAGGTCGAGGTTGTACAGGTGCCCGTCCCAGCTCCCGATGAGCAGGTTGTCGCCGACCACGGTGGGGGCGCTCCGCACCTCACCGTCGGTCTCGTAGCGCCACTGAACCCGGCCCGTCTCCCGGTCGCAGGCGTAGACCCGATGGTCGAGGCAGCCCACGATGATCAGGTCGTCGGTGCAGGCGGGGGTGGATTCGATGCTGAGGCCCAGGCGTCGCGACCATATCTCCCGGCCCGTCTTGGATTCCACCGCTCGGAGCACGCCGTCCTTGGCCCCGAAGAAGGCCTCGCCCTTGCTCACGCAGGATGAGCCTACGACTTGGCCTTGGGTGGCCGCGCGCCAGAGGGCACGGGGCGGTTTCGACGGGCCATCCTGCCAGGCGACGGCCGAGTGAGCGGGGTCCTTCCGGAACATGGTCCATTCGAAGTGGCCGGCGTCGAGGCGCCGCCTCAGCTCCGCGAGCCGCTGTCCGAGGGCACCGACTTCGGTGTCGTCCCCGCCCGTCGGGGCCCCGGCTCGCAGTGCCTCGAGATGTGCCTCGGCCTCCTCGATGTCCCGCAGGTCGGCGGCGGCCAAGGCGGCGGCGTACCGGAGGCTCAGAGCCTTGGGGTGGGCGTTGGCGGCCTTGAATACGGCATCCTGCTCGCCCTCGGCGACGGCCACCCGTGCCAATGCCCGCGCGCGCTCCTCGTCGATCTTGGGGCCCTCCTGGTTCGCCAACCGGGCCGTGAGACTCGCGCTGGCCCGGCGACCCGTCTTGGGGGCGACGGTGGTTAGCGCTGACACTGCCACCTCCCGCACCTCCGCGTCCTCCGATGCGTCGTCGACCACCTCCAGAAGGGGGTCCACCACATCCGGCGATCCGACAGAGGTGAGGGCAGCCAGGGCCTTGGCCCTGTCGCGGCCGTGGGTCTCGCGCACGGCGGCCGCCACCGTCTCGCCTCGTCCCTCCAGGTACTCGGCCACCTTGCGCTGAACTTTGCCCTCCAGCTCGCCCAGACTGTCCACCAGGACCCGGACGGCGGCATCGCTCCCGACATCATCGAGCCGGGCCGCCGCGTGGAGTCGCGCCTCGTCGGGACAGGTGTGAAGGATGGTCTCCAGAGTGGCGATCTCCTCGTCGCCCAGCCTCGTGCCCTCCTGGAGCCAGTCCTCGAAGCCTTCGCTCTGCCGGGCGGAACTGATGATGACGAAGGAAAGCTCCTCCTTCGTCAGCTTCAGGCGGCCGCGAAACCCCTCGGCGCGACGGAGGGTGGCCACGTCCAGGGGCACGCCATGGAGCCGCCAGTCGGTCAGGCGGCGGGCGATCTCATCCTCCAGCTCACGGTGGGCGAGATCGTCGACGGACATGCCTTCGCTGATGCGAGGCACCAGCCAGTTGCTCGTGATCTCGTACGACCGCGCCTTCTCCCTGCCCAAGCGCCGCACCAGGCGTGCGTCGGCCAAGGCCCATAGCAGCCGCTCGACCCGATCGCGATCCAGCCGGGGACAACGGGCGAGTACCTGGCCAAAGGAGAGGGGCGCCTTCATCTGGGACGAACGGACCATGGCGCGCAGGACCTGGCGCGCGGCCTCGCGATCGCGCCAGCCGAGGGTGTTGAGAGTCTCCTTGAGGAAGTTGGTGAGGATGCGCTCCTGGCCGCCGAGGGCCTCGTACGCTCGCTCGGTCACCACTCGGGCCCGGCCCAGGGTGGCATAGCAGGAGTAGCAGACGATCTCCATGCGGGTGGGGTGGATGTGGTCGGGTCCCAGCTCATCCAGGAGCCGCTCCACCAGGTCTTCCTCCCACCGCCGCTCGAACTTGGCCGCCGGACGCACGATACAGTGTCGGGCTTGCGACGGGTTGAGGAGCGTCAGCCGGTGGAGGTTCTGGTACAGGTCGGGCAGACTCTCCGTGAGATCGTGGAGAAGGGCCAGGCCGCGCTCGGAGACGGTGATCACGAGCCGTGCACCGATCTCCTCATCGCCGAGGAACTCCGCCAACTGCCGGCCGAACTCCCGAAGGGTGACCGGCCCCAGGCGCGAGAGCAGCTCGTCGCCCTGGTCGATCATGAGGATCACCTGGGAGCCCGTCTCCTCGTACGCGGCCCGCGCCTCCTGGCGCACCGTCAGGTCATCGGGCACGGCGGCGGTCTCCTCGCTGCCCGTGTCAGCGTGGGCGCGGCGCAGTGCCTGGATGGCCTCCCTGCGAGGGTCGGTGCCGACCCGGAACACGGCGGCCAGGGCACCTTCATCGCTCAAGTTCCGCGCCAGCCCCGCTTGCACGAAGGACGTCTTGCCTATGCCCGGCTCCCCGAAGACGAGGGCGATACGCGAGCTCTCCAGGCTCGCTTCCACGGCCGCGAGCTGATCCTCCCGGCCATGGAAGATAGTGCTATCGCGCAGCTCCATCGGCTCGACGAGCTTGTAGGGCCCCTCGGGGTCCAGGGCCAGAGAGTCCCGCGCCCGGGGCTCCCGGATGGCGTAGTCGCGACTGCGCCGCACCCGGCGGTCGTACAGATCGCGGAAGAAGGTATCGAAGCGGCCGCTCTCACGCGTCAGGATCAGCTTCTCGCTCTTGCGCGACTTGATGAGCGACAGAACGTTCGGCCACAGCACGTGGTGCTCCACGGAGTCGGGAGCTTCGAGCTTGAGCTGATCGAACTCGGCCGCCGTGCCCAGTGGGTAGCGCGGGTTCACCCAGTACAGGGGCCCGCCTTCCGGCTTGAGACAGCCGATGAGGTCCGAGTCGGCCTCGGAGTAGCCCACGATGAACGTGGTCGCCGTCGAGGCGTCGAACAGGAAGCGCTGGATGCGACGCAGGTAGCTCTGAATCTGGCGGCGGGTGAAGGCGAAGGCGCTGGACCCCACGGTACCCAAGGCCTTGACCAGAGTCACGCGGCGCGAGTCGGCCACGGCCCCAGCGATCTCCCGGCGCGTCGCCAGGCCGACGTTGACGAGATTGTACTGCTCGTCCGGGTGCAGGTGAGCCTGGGCCAGAGCCCGCTCCAGCAGATCGTCGATGCCCAGGGTGAAGATGGTCGGGAAGTAGCCCTCATTCACCAGCCGAGCGAGCCGGAGGTGCCCCTCGGATGGCTGGATGTCCCGGAAGCGCGGGGCCACGTACTTGGCCGCCTCGGCGGGTGCGGGGTCCCGGGCCTCGGTAACGGCATGGACCTGCTCCAGGGTGGGCTCCTCGGGCAGGGACGGGTCCATGTCCCGAGCGTACTCCCGGAGGGCTTGGTGCAGGCGCTCTCCGCTGCTGAGCCGCTCGGGTCGCAGGGGTACACCGCTGCCCAGGATGAGCACGATCCTGCCCAGGGTGTTCTGGTGCCGTTTAACGAGTTCGGAGATCTCCTGCATCATGGCGGGAAAGTAGGACCTCCCAGAGGGTCACAAACACAAGTGGGGCCGGCCAGGGGACTTGTGCCCCGGGCCGACCAGGAATGGCTGCATGACGTTATGTTAGGGAGGCCTTGGGCCATCCCCTGCTCCACCGGCCTCGGCAGAGATTGTGGACCCTTATGCCCGATGTGGCAACCCCGGCCCCGCGCCTCGCGCCGCATCCCTCTAGGGCACGAAGCGGACAAGCTCCGCCTTGACGATCCGGTAATCCTCATTGAGCGGAGCGTCGCCCGCGCCAAGCTGCCGCTCGGGCATGGATAGGGCAGCGTCCAAGCCCTTGAGCACGTGGCCGAAGTTGGCGTAGCCGTCATTGAGGTGGGTGGCCTCGGTCTTGCAGATGAAGAACTGACTGGAGGCGCTATGGGGATCTTGGGTGCGCGCCATGCCTACAGAGCCGGGGACGAAGGGCAGGCCGCTGACCTCCAGATCCACCGTCTCGGGCCACGGGGCCTTGCCCGCCGTGGTACCATCCCCGCCCTGGATGCACATCTCGTCGGAGCGGTGGAAGTAGACGCCGTCCAGGAACCCCGAGGCGACGACGCCGGCGAAGTGAGCGCAGGTCTCGGGGGCGGCGTCGGCGCGCAGCTCGATGATGATCTCATCGCCGCCGGCCAGGATAAGCCGCAGTCCGGGGTTGGCCGAATCTGCGGGTGCGTGCGCCAGATCGGCGATGGAGTACTCGGGCGCGCCCTCCAGGTACTGAGCATCGATCGGCATGGGCTCGGGTCCTTCCTCGGGCTGGCTCTCGGCCGGGGGCGGGGAATCGGGCCTCGGGGGATCCGTCTCCGCGCCCTCGCGCCGTACCGAGGATACCACGTCTCCCACCTGCACCTGGTCCACGGCTTCCAGACCCTCGACGACCCGGCCGAACACGGCGTACTCGCCATCGAGGTGGGTGGAGTCCTCCTTCAGGATGTAGAACTGACTGCCCGCGGAGTGGGGATCATCGCCCACCCGGGCCATACCAACGGCGCCGCGCACATTGGGGTGTCCGCTGATCTCTCGGGTGATGGTCCATGGCGGTCCCCCGCTCCCGTCGCCTTCGGGGCACCCCGTCTGGACGACCCAGTCCTCGACTCGGTGGAAGGTCAGGCCATCGTAGAACCGGTCATCGACCAGTCGCAGGAAGTTGGCCACGGTCTCGGGCGCGTCATCCTCATGCAGCTCGATGACGACCGACTGGTCGCCGGCTAGAGTGATGACGACGCACGGCCCGGCGCCAGCCTCCTGAGAGGAGGCCGGCGCCAGCAGTATCATCAAGGCGAGGACGGCGCAGACCTTACGCCCCGTGATCATGCCCCGCATGATCGTCCTCGCTTCCGTGGTCATGGCCCTCGTGACCATCCCCGGCGTCATGATCGTGGCCCTCGTGACCATCCTCGGTGCCATGGTCGTGGCCTTCGTGGCCCTCCTCGGCGGGGTGGTCATGGTCGGTGGCGGAGTCACCTTCCGCCTCGGCGCCCGCGTCCGGATCCTCCGCACCCTCGTCACCGCCGGCTTCGGCCTCCTCGAGCATGGCTTCCTCGGCCTCCTGGTAGCCCTCGAAACGAACGAGGGTGGCGCGGCTCATGCGGGAGTTCTCATCCAGTGGCACATCCGAGCCGCGCATCTCCAGTCTGCGCTCGGGCACCGCATGAGCCACATCCATGCCTTCGAGCACATGGCCGAAGTTCGCGTAGGCGGAATCCAGATGCTCGGAGCGAGTCTTCGTCAGGAAGAACTGGGCGCTGGCGGAGTTGGGATCCTGGGTGCGGGCCATGCCCACGGCGCCTTCGTCGAAGGGGACCCCGCTGACCTCCAGGTCCACGGTGCGGGGCCAGGGCTGGGAGCCCGATACCGCGGAATCACCGCCCTGGATGCACATATCATCGGAACGATGGAAGTACTGGCCCGAGTAGTAACCCGACTCCACGATGGGGATGAAGTGGTCCACTGTGGCGGGGGCCTTATCGGCGTATAGCTCGAAGATGATACGGTCGCCTCCCTGGAGGTCCAGGATGACCGCGGGATTGGCCAGATTGGTCGGCTGCGTATCCAGCGTCTCCGGGTCGATGGTGTCCAGGTCCTCGGGGATGGCCACGTCCGCGAAGCTGAGGCCGCTGCTCGCCGGAGCCATGGAACGCCGGGCACGAGCATTCTTGATGTCGCGAACCATCTCGTGATCGTACGGCTCGGCATCCCCGGCGAGGTAGTCCGGGGCGTCCGCCTCCACCTCGGCCTTCGTGGAGGCGGCCGGATCCTCCGGGGTATTGCAGCCCGTACCCAGCAGGGATACGGCAGTTAGGGCCGCGAGGGCCATCAGGCTCATCATCGTGTGGCTATGATTGCGCAGCATTGTCTTCCTTACCGTCCTTCCGTGTGGGCTCAGGCCCGCATGGGCCGTCTGTTGACTCAGTCCCTCGGAGCGGCCCCCGGCTTACGGGGCCGGCCGCTAAGAGGTGAAACGGAAGTGCACCACATCACCATCGGCGATAGGATAGTCTCGCCCTTCGAGCCGGAACTTGCCCGCGGCCTTGGCCCCGGTCCACCCGCCGCCTGCCATGAAGGCATCGTAACCCACCACCTCCGCACGCTGGAACCCCTTCTGGATGTCGGTGTGGACCTTGCCGGCTGCCTCCCACGCCGTCGTACCGGCGCTCACGGGGATGGCTCGGGTCTCCTTCTCCCCGGCGGTGTAGAACGTGACCACATCGAGCAACTCGAAGCAGGCGCGGATGGTCCTGGGCGCCGCCAGCTCCTCCAGGCCCTCCGCTTCCATGAAAAGCGGCCGCTCCTCCTCGTCTAGCTCGAGCAAGTCGCGCTCCAGGGAGGCGTCCAGGCAGAGGGCAGGGACGCCCATCGCCTGGGCATGGGCCGTAGCCGCCTCGTCGATCTCCCCCGCCATGGACTGGGGGCGGTTGATGACGGCCAGCATGGAACGCGACGATAGCAGGCCCAGGCCCCGGAACTGATCCACCAGGGGCTCGGCTTCGGGGACACATCTCAGGGCCTGCCCCTCATCCAGAATCTCCTTCAGGGACAGGAGCTTGTCGTGCTCGGCCTGGAGCTCCTTGCGGCCCCGCTCCAGCTCCTTGTCGATCCGCTCCAGACGGTTCTCCACGGTGATCAGGTCCGCCAGGGTCAGCTCCGTGATCACCCGGTCGAGATCGGTGGTGACCGATTCCGGGCTGGCTGCCACACCCCCGACGACCACCGCGCAGACGTCGGAGTTGCCGATACGCTTCACGAAGTCCTCGGACTGGCCTCCGCCGTCCGTGTCGAGAGCGATCATATCCACGAACTCCAGCTCGGGCGGCGTTCGCTTGGCCGATCCCACCAGATCGGCGATGGCGGCCAGCCGATCATCGGGGACGTGCACGATTCCGATCCGGGCCTCTCGGCTGCCCAGCTCCACGGGGATCCCAGTGACCGCGCTGAAGTATGAGGTCTTCCCGGACTGGGGCAGACCGATAATGCCCACGCGCAAGGGGCTTCCTCCTCATGACAACACACGCAAAGCGATGGGCGGACCCGAGGCCCGCCCATCGGTAGACTCGCGCGTATTGTAGCCTAGCCGGAGGCTTCTGGCGAACTACCGTCCGCCCCGCCGACCTGGAGGGCCGCCCATGCCCCGGCCCATCATGCCCTGAAGTACCTCGGGATCGTCGATCACCACCAGGGTGTCGAGAACCAATCGGTCCTGCTCATCCCGTGTCGCCATCCCGAAGACCATCGTGCCCGCTTGGACCGCGTCCCACTGACCAGCCACCACGCTGCTCAGGCTCGCGTCCTCCGCGAGGGTCACGATGACCTGGAACTCCTGCTCTGCTCCCGCCGAGTCCTGGGTGAACTGCACCGTGAGCGGCTCCAGAGCCGTCACGGTGCCGGAGGCCATGGCCATGGAGCCCATGCCGAACCCACCCATCATGGGCATCCCCATGCCGCCGCCCGGCCCATCGTCATCGGCGAACCCGACGGAGTCCACCGCAAGGCGGGTGGCCCAGATGCCCGTCGGAACGCCGGACACGTGGACCTCATCGCCCACGGCCAGATCCTCGGCACTCAGCGACACGACCTCCAGGAGCTCGGTGGCACGAACGGGATACACGGTGCGCTCGTTGCCTCCCATGTCGACCTTGATGAGACCGTTCCCCACATCGGCGGAGGTGATTGTGCCGAAGATCATGGCCGGGCCTGGGCCGCCGCCGAAGCCGCGCGGGCCGCCGGGACGCCCCCCAGGCTGGGCGGCTACCAGGCCGCCCAATACCAGGCACAGGACTGCGAGAAATGCCGTCGCCACGCGGTACCTCTTCACTCGCTACCCCTCCTCAGGGAGATTCTGGGCGTACTCCCGTAGCAGATCGGCGATGCGACCCGCATCGCCCGCAAGGAGCCGCTCGAAGATGCGCGCCCTGCCGCGTCCCTCCGGACCGGCTTGGCCGAGCCGCCCTTGGCGCTGGGGACGCTGTATCCGGATGTCGTACTTCCGGGTCAAGTCCATCGCCTGCTGGGCCAGCTCCGGCATGGCGCTCCGAAGCTGATCCTCCGGCGTGACGTGCACCTCATCGAGCAGGGCCCCCAGATCAGCCTTGAAGGCGTCCACGTCAGCACCCTCACCAACGATGCCCGCCGCGCGGTCGATCAGTTCCTGCTTGCGCTGAGCATAGTCGGCATCCTCAAGCCGGCGAGCCGCCATGATGAGCCCCATCAGCGGCGACTGCTGGCCCGGTCGCATGCCCTGGCCGGGCCTGCCACCTCCTCCGCCAGGCCCCATGGCGCCCAACTCGAGCAGCTCCCGGGCGACCTCGGGGCCACGGGTCTCCAGTTGCTCCTCAGGGAGCGCACGGGCCTCCTCCAGCAGCTCGATGATCCGCGCTGCCTTCGCCGGATCCTCGCCCTGCATACGGTCGTTGATCTGCTGCACGCGCTGCTGGAACTGGTCGTCGGTCATGCTCCGCAGCCCTTGTAGGAGCCGGGCCGCTATCTGCTGCGGTCCGCCGGCGTCCGGCCGACCCGGCCCCGGCCGCGCCGTGGTAGGGTCGCCGGCCTGCTCGAGACCGTCCGTCTCCGGGCCCCAGACCACATCGGCCATCCTCTGGGCCGCTTCATCGCGCGCCCGGGCCTGTTCCGTATGTAGGTCCCGGACCTTCTGATGGTACTCACCCAAAGCGGCCAGTCCGCCGCCATTGGGATCGACATTCCGGATCAGAGTCTCTCGCAGATCCTCCAGTGTGGGCTCGAGCCCCGCGGCCAGATCGGCGATCTGGGCCTCGGTATCGGCCTGCACTTGGCCGTAGCCATCGACGATCTCCGCGAGCTGGAGCACGTCATCACGGGCGAGGTCGAGCCGGCGGATCACCATCAAGGCGCCCACCTCGGCCTCCAGGTCGCTCAGCGGCCCGGCGGGGCCCATGCC
>WJIW01000180.1 GCA_014730065.1 Armatimonadia bacterium
CGGTGGGGCCGGCGAAGTGCAGGTCGTGGGCCGGCAGCCCCATCTCGGCCCGGATGCGTGCGATGGAGAACGCGATGATGAAGTAGATGAAGAAGAAGGCGACGGCGTACAGCGCACTCATCCCGGCCTGCACCGAGAACACGACCAGGAAGGCGAAGGAGCCCAGGAACATCAGCAGCGCTCCGCCGTACGGCAGGGCCTCGCGCGGGGCATCGTCACCACCGCGGTTCACGATCCGCCTTAGCGCGTCCCGAATGTAGCTCCTGGAGACCCATATGGCGAAGAAAGCGATACCTGCGTATCCCCCGAGCGCCTGGGCCTCGATGTAAGGGAACTCGGGCACCACCTCCATACCCATGGACCGCACCACCACTTGCTCCGCCTTCCAGAACAGGAAGAAGAACCAGCACGAGAAGGCCAGCTCGGTGGGCAGCAGCAGCCCCAGCCCGATGATGATCGGGTAGAAGGCCAAGGGCATGAAGAGAATGGCGTTCCAGGGTGGATCCACCAGGCTGGCGGCGATGTTAAAGCCCGGCACCGCCTCGCCCCGGACGGGGATCTGCGGCCACATGGGGTTGAGCACATGGAGTCCGTTCAGCAGGTCGATCCCCAAAGCGATGGCCAGGGCGACCCAGAGCGACTTCTGCTTCAGGAAGCCGCTTCGCCCATGCATCAGCTCCATGGGGAGCTGGACGATAGGGAAGGTCAGCCGCTCGGATTCGATCCACCGGCGCCGGAAGAAGGCCACCAGGCCCAGGGTCCCCGCGTGGAGAGCCACGGTGAACACGGTCCACCACAGGCTGGGCATCAGCCACGGTCGGTAGACCCTGGGATCGTAGACGCTCGACCCACCCTCGTAGATCTGCTTGAGGGAGTAGGGATCACTGACGGTGAGCCAGTCCGGCACATCGGGAAGCAGGTTCTGAGCCCACCCGTTCTCCGGGGTGGCGAAGTGATGGCCGTACGACATCATGCCGGCGATGACCTGCACATTGTCGTGGGCGGCTGCCGTGGAGCCGATACAGAGGCCGATGTACACGACCGCCAGCTCCGCCGGGTGTATGGCCAGGGAGGGTACCCAGCGTTTCAGCGCCCGGTTCACAAGCCCCAGCAGGAAGAGCACGAACACCACGTGGTAGAAGAGACTGATGGTGGTCGGCCAGCCGGCGGCGTAGACCAGCTCGGTGTGTATCAGGAACTGCGCGTTGAGCGGGAACAAGGCGAGCGTAACCAGACCCGCGATCATCAGCCGAGTGGCCGAAGTGCGTGGGCTAGGTCGCTCCGCTGGGCTCAGCCCCGAGCCCGTCGATGTGGATGGATGCTCCCGTGACTCCAATGGCGATCCCCAAGGCACGGCGCCGGCACTCCGGCGCCGCGCCCTTCGTGAGGCGAGTGTTCGACTCTCGCCATCAGTCGTCCTGCGCGGAAGGGGCCCGGGAGTCCGTCTCCTTCGGGTCGACCCCCGCCTCCCGGCCTTGGTCCATACTGTAGCTGGTGGCAGTGCCCCTGGGCTCGTCCTTTCGGAACCACTTGGCCCAGATAGCCGTACCGAATGACAGGATCCCCGTTAGCGAGCCGCCGACGGCCGCCACGATGACGATGACCGCCACCACCACGAGGCAGATCCCGCCACACACCGTGGCGAGGATTCCACCGACTCCGACCCCCTCGATCATGGTCAAGCCCTCCCGCTAGCTGCTCGTGACGATATAGGGAGAGATCTTGGCCGCCAGGTTGGCGATAGGCATGCTCTGGAGCCAGACCTTGCCCGGGCCCGTCAGGTGGGCCAGGAAGAGGCCCTCTCCGCCGAAGAACATGTTCTTGACGCCCTTGATGGTGACGATGTCGAAGTTGACCGTTGGCTCGAGCATGGCCACGTGGCCCGTGTCCACCTTGAGAGCCTGCCCGGCCTGAAGGTCGTACTCGACGATCTCGCCCGCCAGCTCGACGAAGGCGGTGCCCGGCCCGGTGATCTTCTGCATGATGAAGCCCTCGCCGCCGAAGAAGCCAGCGCCCAGCTTGCGGCGGAAGTGCATCTCCAGGTCCACGCTGCGCTCGGCGCACATGAAGGAGTCCTTCTGGCAGATGCGGCTCTCACCCGCCTCGAGGGGCAAGGGGATGATCTTGCCGGGGAACTCGTTCGAGAAGGCGAGGATCCCCTGGGGGGCGGTGCAGGTGTAGGTGGTCATGAACATGGACTCACCCGAGGCCGCCCGCTTGAGGCCGCCGAGGAGGCCGCCCTCCATGTTGGTCTGCATGTCGAAGGTGTCGGACATCCACGCCATGCCACCGGACTCGGTGAAAATCGCCTCCCCCTGCTGAACCTGCATGGTGAGGACCTGCATCGTGGTACCGGTAAGAGTATATTCCACGTTCCCACTTCTCCTTTCGTCTAGCGCGCGCGCCGGAGCCGCCGCTGAGGCTGCCCGGCCTATGTTGTTACTGTTCTCTGCGCCCGGTCGATCACTTGCATTTTGGCGCGGCGAGCGCCGGATACCGGCCAGCGGCCGTTCTCAGGCCCCGGATCTGCCCCGCATCGCTCCCGCCACCGCCGTCCTCAAGTCGCCGCGGCGATAGGGCTTGAGCAGAACGTCGGCGTCGCTGACCTGGCGGACGGCGTCATAGTCCAGGTCCGATGCATATCCCGTGGTGATCAGGACGGGCAGGCCGGGCTCCAGCTCGCGGCTCTGCCGAGCCAGCTCCAGGCCCGTCAGGCCGGGCATCACCTGGTCGGTGAGAAGCAGGTCGAAGTCGGGGCCATGTCTTCGGACCTCCTCCAGGGCATCTGCGGGATCGATGGAGACGGTGACCTCGTACCCCAGAGAGCGGAGCATCTCCCCTGACATGAGTGCGATGGTCTCCTCGTCGTCCACCAGCAAGATCCGGCCACCGGGTACGGCCTCGGGGGTCGCCTGTGGCTCGGCGTCGGCCGTGGCAAGGGGGAGGTAAAGATGGAAGCACGCCCCCGGCTCCTCCTCGGCGAGGCGCAGATCACCCCCGTGCGCCAGCGCGATGCTGCGCGAGGTGGCCAGGCCCAGCCCCGTACCCTTGGTGGCGGGCTTGGTGGTGAAGAAGGGATCGAAGATCCGCGGCACAACGTCGGTGGGCACGCCGGGGCCATTGTCGGCGAAGGCGATGCGGACGTACTCTCCCGGCTGGAGCCCATCGCCCTCGGCGCCGATGCGGCAGCATTCAGCGGCCACCTGGATGCGAGGGTTCTCACCGCCCTCGAGGGCGTGGGCGGCGTTGGTGGCCAGGTTGATGAGGATCTGCTGGAGCTGAACCGCCGGGATCAACACCATGGCTTGACCTGCATCGCATCGCAGCTCGACCTCGGCGCCGCTGGGCAGGACGGTCCGTACCAGCCCGAGGGCTTCCTCCGTCGCGTCGCGAACCGCGACCGGGCCGGTCGCGGCCGGAGCGTCTCGCCCGAAGGCGTGGATTTGGCCGACAAGCTCCCGGGCTCTCTCTGCCCCCTCGGTCACCTGGTCCAGATGAGGACGGGCCGGATGGCCGGGGTCGAGCTGATCGCAGGCCAGGTCAGCGTTGGCCAGGATGGTCGTCAGCACATTGTTGAAGTCGTGGGCCATGCCGCCGGCCAGGGCACCCAGGCTCTCCAGGCGCTGGGCGTTCCGCAGGTGCTCCTCCAGCTCGCCACGCTCC
>WJIW01000181.1 GCA_014730065.1 Armatimonadia bacterium
ACGCCCAGGGCATGAGGGCCCTCGGTGCATCGGGGGGCGATGACCGTCCGCAAGACCTGAGCTTCGTGATCGACCGGCTCCTCGCCGGAGACACCGGCGAACCCATCATCGACGGCCGCGTGGATCCCGGCCGCATTGCCATCGCTGGCCAGTGTGCGGGCACCACGACCGCGTTCATGCTCGCGGGCCTGACCGGTCGCACGCGGACGGGCGAAGTGCTCGCCTTCCCCGATCCCCGCCCCCAGTGCTTGGTGGCTCTGGGCCCCCAAGTGGTGGGGACCAACCCGCGGGCGCCGATCACCTTCACCGAGGAGGCGTGGAGCGCCGTCGAGATTCCCGCCCTAGTGGTTGTCGGGACCCATGACTTCCAGTGGGTCCCCGCCGTCAGGGCCGATCCATCGCTACTGCGCGCGCCTTACGACCGCATGGCCTCGAGTACCAAGTACCTGGTGGAGATCGAGGGCGCGGAGCACAACGCCTTCACCGACTCGGTGCCGTACTACCCGGCGAGAGCTCGGGACCCGCGTCACCATGAGTGGATCGTGGACGCGACCACCGCTTTCCTCGACGCCCAGCTTATGGGTAACGACGATGCGCGGCGGTGGCTCGGGGACGAGAAGCTCGAGGAAGCCTTCGGGCCCGAATGCAGGCAGGAGCATACCGCCTCTCGCCATAGGGACGATGCGCCCAATGCGGCCATTGCCAGCGTCGACCGCGTTGACCTGGAGGGCCGGCAGCCTGGTCAGGTGCTGCAAGTTCGCGTGACCTACCCGCAGGGTCCGGGCCCCTTCCCCGTGATCCTGTTCTCCCACGCCGTGGGCGGCAGCAAGGACGACCACGCCGCCCTGATCGAAAGCTGGGCGAGGGCGGGCTATGTCTGCATCCAGCCCAACCATGTGGACTCATCGCAGATGGCGGGACCCGGTCGATCCACCTTGTCGGACTGGCCTACCCGGCCCGCCGATCTGTCTCTTATCATCGACCAGCTCGACGCCATCGAACAGGCCGATCCGGCACTAAATGGCAAAATCGACGGCGACCGCATCGGAGCGGCGGGACACTACATCGGTTCACTGGCCGCCGGTCTGCTCGTGGGAATGCACGGCTTCCCTGCCGCGGGCGTGGACCCCGTGGGGTTCCGCGATGAGCGCGTGTCGGCGGCACTGATGATGTCCCCCGTGGGGCGGGGACAAGGCCTGACCGAGAGTGCGTGGGCGGACATGCACGGACCCGTCATGGTTGTGACAGGCGAGGGCGACCAGAGTCGCCGCACGGGCAATCCCGACGACTGGCGAACGGAGCCCTTCCAGTTCATGCCGCCCGGTGACAAGTACCTGGTCTGGGCCAACGAGCTAGGGGAGCCTTCCGACGGTGACTGGGACCAATGGGCCGGGCCAGCGGCGGAGCCCATCGAGGCTGCCACATTGGCCTTCTGGGACGCGTACCTGGGACGCGATGGCTCTGCCCGCGAGCGACTCGAGACGGGTGAGGTCGACCCAACCCAGGACGGCGCGATCACGATAGCCACCAAGCCCGACCACGGCGAGGACGGGGATCAGCCAGCCGATTACACTCACCCGGGTCCTCATGCCGTGGCGTCGCTCGAGGAGCTAGTGCTGCACGACCCAGCGCGGGGCAAGGGCGTGCGGGTATGGGTCAACTACCCCCAGGGCGAAGGCCCCTTCCCTGTTGTGGTATTCTCCCACGGGGCATGGGCCAGCAGAGGCCATTACCAGCCCCTGACCCAGTTCTGGGCCAGCCACGGGTATGTGACGATCCAGCCCAGCCACAGCGATTCCCGAGATCTGGGTGGCTCCCCTGACCGCCGGGCCTTCCGGGACTGGCCCAGCCGCCCCGCGGACGTCTCCTTCATCCTCGATAGCCTGGCAGCGCTGGTGGAGCTGGCTCCCCAGTTAGCGGGGAAGCTAGATCCGCAGCACATCGGGGTGGCCGGACACTCCTTCGGCGCGAACACTGCGCAGATCGTCGGAGGCGCCGTGCCCTATGTGGGCGAGGAGCCTCAACCCATGGCCGATCCACGAGCCGATGCCATTCTGCTCCTCTCGCCCCAGGGGGTGGGTGGGCAGCTTCACGAGGGTTCCTGGGACGCCATGACCAGCCCCACCCTCCACATGACCGGATCGCGCGACCCGGGTCGCAACGGCCAGGACCCCGAGTGGCGCCTGCATCCCTTCCGGCACAGCCCTCCTGGCGGCAAGTACCTGGTCTGGGTGGAGGGGATGGATCATGGCTATGGCGGCATGGGTGGAGCTGGTTTCGAGCCCGCCACCGACGGCATACGCTACGCGCCAAACCCAGAGCACCTGGAGATCACCCGCGCCGTGACGACCGCCTTCCTGGATGCCTACCTGAAGGGCAGCGACGCGGCGCGAGCCTTTCTGGAGGGTCCGTCGCCTTGGACCGACGTGACGATCACCATCAAGTGAGGGTCAGGGCCGAAGCGTGAGGATCACCCGGTCCACGGCCTCGTAGCTGGGCGGCAGGTGGGCCGCCTGGAGGCGCGCGGAGCTGTCGTTGGCCAGCAGGACATCCACGCCGCCGCCGGGGTCCGGACGTCCCGCGAGGACCACCGACGGCTGGGCCTGCTTCAGCATCCCTAGCGCATCGGCGAGATCGGCGGCGTAGGACACGGGCGGCACCCCTCGGGCCAGAGGCCGCCAGGCCTGCGTGAGTATTGGGGCTTCCCGGCCGGGAAGCCGCAGCCGGGGCAGGAGACCGTAGTCCAGCGGCTGGTCGCCCGACAGCTCCACGATCACGACGGGCAGCGGCGCCGCCGGCTCCTCAAAGGGAAGGTTCTGGTCGAGGCCGGTCACCACGCCGAGTACGGAACGAGGGCCCTCGAAGAGGGGCATCTGGGCGATGGCCTTGACCTGGCCCGCCTCGTCGTGCCACTCGGCCACGATCTCGGCTCCTCGCGCGGCCTCGCGCAAGTCATCGAGCGACTCAGGGGCGGCCTGGGCCAGGGTCTCGGCGCCGTGGAGGGGCAGGTCGCCGAGAGCCTCGCTAAGGCGCGTGAGGGCGTCAGCTCGCGCCTGGTGAGCGGCCCGTATGGCGGGCGGATCCTCGACGAGATCGGAGACGCCAACGGCTTCGATGACCCCGGCGCCGAAATCCACGACGACCGCTGGCGACAAGCGCAGGAGGTAGGACGAGACCTGAACCTCGGGATCGGGCGGCTGGGCGGGGACGCGTGTCACACACAGAGAGAGGGCCGCCAGTACGAGACCGGCGACCCTCCGGATTCCCCCCATACCGGAATCCGTCATGATTAGCGCAGGTGCACCCACATGTAGGCGAGGACCACATGCCCGAGGATCCAAGCCACACCGGTGTACCGGGTGATCTTTGCCAGGAACTCATCCTGGCGGCTACCCTTGAAGCTGCTGCCGCGGGATCCGCCGATGCTGCCCGAGAGCCCCTCACTCTTGGTCGACTGCATCGCGACGCAGAAGATGATGACCATGGAGAGGAAGATGCAGATCCCCAGTACGACCCGTGTCATGAAGTGCATGCGCGAAAACTCCTTGGCACGAACGAATCAGGGCCACATTATAGAATCCGCCGCCGAGATCGGCAAGGCCCACTCGCCCCCCACTCCGGCCGCGCCCCATGCTACCCTGTAGTCATCAGCAGACCACACTCCATGAGAGGCGGGTCCGCCCATGACCTTCGCCGTGTTGCTTCCACTCGTCGCCGCCGCGTCCTTCGGCTCGACGGACGACATCGTGCTCACGCCCTACCTCCAGAACCCCGCGCCCGATGCCATCACCGTGATGTGGGAGACGGCCACCCCCACCACCGGATCGGTGACCTACGCGCCCGGCCTCGGCCAGATGTACTCGGGCTCGGCCCGGACCATCGAGGAGAGCCGGCCGACCACCATCCACCAAGTGCGGCTGACGGGCCTGGCGCCTGGTGCCGAGTACTACTACTCGGTGCGCTGTGGCAGCTACCGCTCGGAGCCCAAGCGGCTGCGCACCGTGCCCGGACCATCCGTCGATGCCGCCCGGTTCATCATCTACGGTGACAGCCGCTCCCAGCCGGACATCCACGGCGCGGTAGCTAGCCTCTTCGACCGGCACGGGGGCGAGCTGATCATCAACAGCGGCGACCTGGTCGGCGCGGGCAGCGATGAGGCCCAGTGGAAGCCCCAGTTCTTCGACCCTCTGGCTGACGTCATCGACGAGGTGCCCATCGTTACCGTGGCCGGCAATCACGAGCAAGAGTCGCCCCACTACTACGGCCGGGTCGACCTGCCCGGCAACGAGCGCTGGTTCTCCATGGACTACGCCGGCGTGCACATCATCGGCCTGAATAGCTGCTTGCCGGGGGACCAGGCGTCGGATCAGTATCGCTGGCTAGTCAGCGACCTGCGCTCCGAGGCCGCCAGGCGCGCGAACTGGATTATCGTGGCCTTCCATCATCCTCCCTTCAGCAGCCATCCCACCCGCGGCGTCTTCGGGCTGCGGGACCTGTGGCACAAGACCTTCGAGCGACATGGAGTGGACTTCGTGTTCAACGGACACGACCACTACTACCAGCGGACGAAGTGGATCGAGGGCGCCGATGGCGACCCCTCGACCGGCGTGGTGTACTTCGTGACGGGCGGCGGCGGCGCCCCAACCTACCCCACCGAAGCCAAGGCCTACACCGCCTGCGACGAGAGTGTGCACCACTACATGGTCGTGGACTTCAAGCCGAGCTCGATGCGCTTCGAGACCTATGACATCGATGGCAGGCTGATCGACTCAGGCATCTACCACAAGGGCACGGAGTACGAAAGCGGCCGCTTCCATATCGGAGCGCTGTAGGCGGGGCCGTTAGGGCTGATCGGGGATCGTACGGTCGCCCCGCACGTGGCCGTAGTACGGCACGGGCCCGCCCGAAGGCGGCTGGGCTTCCAGCGGCGGGGGAGGCGGCTCCGGCTGGCTGTCGGGGATCCACCGCAGGATCCCCCAGTCACGCTCCCGCTCTATGGTGGCACCGGCCGGCGGCGGCACCGTCCGCGGGCCCACTCCGGGGGGCGTATCCGGGGGCGGGTCCTGGGCAGCCGTACCGGGCACGGGCAGCGCCGCGGC
>WJIW01000182.1 GCA_014730065.1 Armatimonadia bacterium
CGCAGCCAGTGATTTCCGGCTGGTGGTGGACGGGCTAGGGCTGCATTGGGGACGCCCAGAGGGGAGGTGGGTATCGCTTGCATGGGAACAGGTTGCAGCGATCTCTGTATGGCAACCGATACTGAGCCACCCATTCCCATGGGGCTGTGCCTGGGCGAACGGCCGTGTTCTGAGAGTCGGAGACGGGTATCGCTGGCACGAGGTATGCATCTGGGATGAACTCGAGGGGGGCGACGATCTGCTTTCAGTGGTTGCACGGCGCGCCGGCTTGCGTCTGGATCGGTCGAACTGGCTCGAGGTACGCTGGGTGCGGTAGCCGCCGACGCTCTCGGCTACACCACCTACCACCACTACGATGCCGCCACCCGCCGCATCCAGACCATCGATCCGCGCGGCATCGAGACGGATCTGGAGCTCGATCCCATGGGCCGCACCGTTCGCCGCAACCGGGTCGGCTACGAGCAGACCTACTTCGAGTTCGACGCCAACGGCAATCGGACGGCCATGGCCGACCAGCAGGGCCGGTGGGAGTTCACATTCGATTCTCTGGATCGCGTAACGAACCGCACCGACCCGGCATCTAAGTCCTTTGAGTGGGCGTGCGGCCCCCGGCCGGGGACTGCCACTGCGGAGGGCGGGGATCACGTTGCCCAAGCAGGCCTGGAAACAACCGTGGGCGGTGCACAGCTGGGCCTTTCTGGCATGTGGCAGCGGACTGCTGCTGTGTGCTACGTGCACCGGAGACGGCGAGGCCCATGACCTCGCCTTGTTCGCGGGGTTGTCTCTCTACTGCGCGGGCGCGGCTCTGGGCGTAGGGTATTGTGACCGATGGGGCTTGCGACTGGGTGCGGCAGGCGCAGCGGCCGTCGGTGTCGCAGGCCTCGCGTCTGCGGGGGTTAGCCTCCATCTGCTGCTGAGGGCACGCGTGACGCCGACACTCGACCAGAGTGAGGGCGCGTTGCGTGCAATCCAAACGGACTTGATCCTCGTGATGGTCCTGCCCCTTCCACGTGGGATCTGTATGCGACGAGTGGCCCACCTCGCCCTCCACGGCCGCCACGTTGACGCCAGTGCCGAGAACGAGCTCGGCAGCTCAGACGACGATCGCGGAAGCTAGCACCACTCACGCTTGGCGGCTCCTGAAGGGAGTGCGGCACGGAACTGGCTCATTGGCGTTTCTGTATTGTGGCCCGATCACACAATGGCTAACCCGGGCAGCGCCCACGCCACACAAGCCAAAGTGGGCGGGGCCGTGAAGAGGGAGGACGTGGCATGTCACACCACCGGGGCTGCGGGTACGATCTGCTTCTGTTGGCCGGGGGGTGGATCGCTGCATGGTTCGGTCTGTGCGCTCTGGCCACAATGGCACTTATGCTCGGCGAGGTGCTGACAGCGAGCACGCCCCACGGCCACAGCCTCTCACGCGCGGCTCTCGTTCCCCTCTTGGCGGGTGCACCGCTGCCGTCTGGGGCTGTGGCCGTGCAGGTGACTATCTGGCTCCGCGAAAGGAGACGCTCTCAGTCCGGGCGCTGACCGCACCGACCCGGCATCTGAGAGCTTTGGATGGGCGTACAACGCCCTCGGGCAGCAGCGGTGACCTTCCCCCGAATATCTGAGCCCGATGGAGTGTGAGGGTCCGGTCATCCCTGAGTATGAAAGGCGGATCATCACGTGAGGCGAGCGGCAGGAATGCCCAAGGGAGCGACGTACTCCGAGCGGCTGACCGGTTCTCGGGCCTGGTGGGCACTTCGTGTCGGAGGATCCGCCTTCGCCGGAGCGCTGGGACTGGGCATCCTTGTGCTTTCGGCGCACTTGAGCAGCCTCCACACGAGTGTTGCCCCACTCGGCGGGCTGCTGGTCATCGTACTTGGGAGTTGGCTGTACCATTGGCCCGTGCAAGTAGACGTGACCGCAGACTGCCTGCGCATACGTGTCGGTCCGTGGCCCTGGCCGGTGCGTGTGCCGTTGCATCTGATCTCCTCAGCCTGGCCATGGAATCCGTACTGCGGACAAGGCGTGCTGTTGCCGATGGGCCCACTACACTGGTCGTTCCGGAGCAGTGCCTGGGTGTACGACCACCTGCCGTCCGCTGTGCGCACGCGCCCGATGGGCGGCCCCGCAGGCGTGTTCATCACGTTGACCTCAGGCCGAAGGCTGTTCGTTGGGTCGGCCGACCCTGCCGCTCTCTTGTCAGCGCTGACTGGGTCGCACCACCAACAGCCTGGCGATGGTGGCGAGTAACAGCGACGTACGGTATGGCCGGGTTCTCGGCCCCCGGCTCGGCGTCACGGAGACACCGGTGGGTTGATGGTGGAGCGTACGCCGCAGAGATCCCGCGAGGCGATCATACCCTCCCCCCGCGAACGAGCGAGGCGGAGGGCCGGGGAGGCGAGCGCCACAGGCTAGGGCAGAGCCGTCGCGCCCTTGCCCTCGGCCGGGCTGCCGGGCTGAAGACCGAAGTCGCCGGCCTCGGGATCGGCGAGCTGCGGGTCCACGCCGTATACTCCGTCCGTCTCCTCCGTCGGCAGGGAGGGCGTGCTGGCTCCGGGCTGGTCCTCGCAGTACCACAGGTTGCGGGCGAACTCGAAGGTCTCGGGTGCCGTGCCCGGCCCGATGTTCACCCCGCCACTGGCCCACTCGCCCGAGCGGAACACCACGATGTTGTCGGTGAACGCGCCCTTCCTGCAGGGCACAAAGGCCTCGCCCGTCGTCTCCTGTAGGATCCGTATGGCCCAGCGGCCGGGCCGGTACATGGTGTTGTACCGCACCGTGGCGCCATCGACCCCGACGTAGGCGATGGGCGCCAGGGAGCCGGTGAAGGTGCAGCCCTCCACGGTGATGTCCTTGGCTTCGTAACCTTGGGGCTCGGGCCGGAAGAACTCCAGGCCCGTGCTACCGCCGATGTTCACCGCCCGAGAGCCCGCGTCCACGAAGTCGCACCCCCGCACGGTGATCTCCGCCGAGCCGCCCTTGGCCTGAACCCCCGAGCCCATGCTGCCGGGCTCATGCTCGAACTCGCAGCCCTCGATCACGCCCCGGTGGCAGCCGACCATATCGATGCCCGAGCCGCCGGAGCCCCACCGGACGAACCGGCACCCCTCCACCCGGAAGTCGACCACTCCCGAGAGCTTCAGTCCATCGCGGTTGCCGTCGGGCCCCACGTCCTCGATCACCAAGCTCCGCAGCACCACGTCATGGCTCGGGGTATCGAAACTGCCGCCATCGTCGATGTTGATGCCGTTCGCGGTCATGTTCCGGACGTGCAGACCCTCCAGAACCAGCCAGCTCACATCGACCAGATGCATGGCCTGGCCGCCGCCCTCGAAGATGGGTGGGTCATCGGGGTCGGCCGCACGGACGGTGATCGGCTGGTCCTCGGTGCCGTGAATGTCCGCCAGGTAGAGCCCGCCCTGGATCGTCCCGCCCGAGACGGCGATGACGTCGCCGGGCTCCGCCGCGCCCAGCGTGGCTGCCAGCTCACTAGGTGAGACCGTGACGGTGGGGGCTGGGTCATCGGCCCCCGTGGCGGAGTCTTGGCTTCCTGCCGAGCATCCGATCAGCGCGCCACAGAGCAGTGCCGCAAGGAGGAGGTGCCGTCGGGTGGCCATGGCTGCGGTCCCTTCGTGGAGCATGGGTACCCGGTTCCGCCCAGGCGGCGGGCGTCCTTCCGGAGGGCGGGGTCTGGCAGCCGCGCCACTAGGCCTCGACCTCAGCTTGACTCGCCTCCACGTTCTGTCCTCGTCCTGGCGGAGCGAGGTGGTGAACTCCACGACGATTCCCCTAGCAGCGGCATCGTGGCACACGGGAGTTCTGCCACGTTGGTGACGGTCGCGGGCGGCTTCAGCCGATCTGCCAGTCGGGCTGCTCGATGCCCCGCTCCCGCAGAAGGCGGCACAGCTCCCCGAGATGCTGATGGTTGTGCCGCAGCACGTACAGCATGTGCCCCAGCAGGTTGCCGCCGGGCCGGGTGTGCTCGCCCCAGCTCGTGGTCTCCAGGAAGTCCCGGTCGGAGGTGGCCCGCAGCATATCGGCCACACGGCGGGCGACCTCGTCCAGGTAGCCGAGGGTGGCTGGCTTGCCCGGAAGCGATGCCACGTCGTTGGTCGCCCAGTTGACGCCGAAGGGGTGATCCCACTCGAAGTCGCCCGGGGCGTGGAAGCAATGGAACTCCGCCGCCTGGATCCCGTGGTATGCCCATCGCGCGGGACAGAGTTCGGGCGCCGACTCGGCCTGCCAGTCACCGTCCGGCACGGCCTCTATGGTCTCCCGCCACATCTGGAAGGAAGCGTCGAACTGCCTAGCCACCGACTCACCGATCATCGACATGGTCACTTCCCGTTCCTCGGCTCCTGCGGGGCCCCGTTCCCGCACACCCCTACCCCCGCGGCACGTCCAGCCAGTCGCCCCATACCTTCATCGCCGGCCGCGGCGCACCTTCGCCGTCCTTCAAGCCGCAGTCACGCCACGTCTTGAAGACCTCGTCCAGGCCCATCTCCGCCAGTCGGTCCCACGCCTGATCGTAGTCGCGCACATTGAACCACACCACGAACTCGGCATCGGCCGCCTGGGCCGCCCGCAGCAGCTTCCGGACGTACGCCGCCTGCCACTCCGGCCTGCCCTCGATGTGGACGCCATGGGTCTCCATAACCAGGTCCTCGGCCATGAAGCCCGTCTCGGCGACGGCGATAGGCTTACCGGGGGCGAAGGCGGCCTTGTCCTGGAGCCAGGTGTCGGGCAGAGGCTCGGGGTTGGCGCGCTGCCCACCGAGGGCCGGGCCCACGAAGGGGTAGGTGCTGATCGCCACTAGGTCCGTGTACGGCTCCAGGGCCTCATCCACGGCGCGGCGGCGCTCCGCCGACTGGCCGTACCCTTGGGTGCAGAAGCTCAGGAAGGTGGGCAGCTCGGGATGGGCCGTTTTGACCCTCCGGTATGTCGCCTCGAAGAGTGCCACCAGGCCAGGGAAGCTTGGGTCCTCGGCCGACAGGTCGGCATCGACCTCGATGCCGTAGCAGAAGTAGTCGGGCTCAAAGCGCTCGATGAGCCGCAGGCACCAGTTCCCGTAGGCCTCGATCACCCTGGGATCGTCGAAACCCGCCTCGGCCCACTCGCCCGTGCGCTCCATGTTCGACTCCTCATCCCAGCGGCTCGCCAGGGACTTCCGGTCGAGGCCCATGGGGGTGCATGCGAGATAGACGACATGGCTGGCGGGGGTGGCCCGGAGCCGGAGCAGCAGTGATTCCTCGACGGGGGCGGGGAAGTCCTCTCCATCGAGGGCCTCCCGCCAGGGCACGCCGTCATCGAGGTGGTGGCAGATGAGGTCGCCGGCCTGGGTGATGTCCACATAGGTCTGCTGGACGGCCTCGAGGGTGAAGTCATACGGCCAGGGCGTGAACCCCATGGCGAAGGCCCTGGACTCGGGCAGCGGCCCGGTCTCGACGGGCTCGTCCTGGGCCATGGCGATGGCGAGCACCACGGGCGCGCAGATCATCACGAGCAACGCGGCCCCGATCAGGACGGAGCGCAGGCGGATTGTCATGGCGTTGGCGTCTCCCTTCTCTTGGGGAGATTACGCCCGATAGGCCGGCGGGGTTTGGGCGACCCCCCTGGGCCGACCAGCCGCTTCAGCCCAGAGCCACCAGCTCCACCGCGGCCTTGTGGGCGGCCTGACTGGAGCAAGCCCTTGGAGCCTGCGGGTAAGACGGGCCCGCGGGGAGGCGAGTGCCCCCCGATGCGGAACACGATAGGCGGACCTAGATAGCGGGGAGCATGGATGCGCCGACTCTGGGAACAACCAATCAGCGTCTCCAAGGCCCTCACGAACGATGAC
>WJIW01000183.1 GCA_014730065.1 Armatimonadia bacterium
ATCCCACCCAGTTCCACCAGGTCATGATGAACCTGTGCACCAACGCCGGGTACGCCATGCGCGAGGGTGGCGGAGTGCTGGAGGTGGGGCTCTCTCGGGACCCCGTGGACCCGGCCCTGGCCGAGAGGCTGAGTCTCGAAGGCCCCGGGGAGTACCTCCACGTCATGGTCAGCGATACCGGAACGGGCATGGACAAGGAGACCCTGGACCGCATCTTCGAGCCCTTCTTCACCACCAAGGCCGACGGCGAGGGCACCGGTCTGGGGCTCGCCACCGTTCACGGCATCGTGAGGAGCCACGGCGGCGGGATCAACGTCTACAGCGAGCTGGGCATGGGCACCACATTCAATATCTACCTACCCATCGCCGAGGGCACAGAGGGCGCCGAAGACGATGAGCTGCTGGCCATGCCCACGGGGACAGAGCACATCATGGTGGTAGACGACGAGCCCGGAGTGGCCACCATGGCGAGCGAGACCTTGAGGGTCCTGGGATATACCGTGGACGAGTTCACCGACAGCCGGGACGCCCTGCGGGCCTTCCGCGACGATCCCGCCCGCTACGACGCCATCGTTACCGACCAGACCATGCCCCACTTCACGGGCACCCAGCTCCTGGCTTCCATGAGCTTCATCCGGCCCGAGCTTCCCGTGGTCATCTCCTCGGGCTTCCAGCCCCGTGTCGAGAGCAGCCTGGCGGGGGGCAGTCTGTCGCCGCACTTCCTGAGCAAACCCTACACCATCGACGAGCTGGCCCGGATGGTCCGGCACGCCATCGATGAGGCCGCCCGCCCCTAGCGAGATCGATCCCCACCGTGGCATGACCCGCGCCTAGGCTCTCTTGTCTAGGCCATGTAGGGGATTCCCTTACAGGAACTTTGGGGCGGGTTACCCACCCCCGAATCGAGTCGAAGCCGGACTGACTGCGGCGCCGCCACTCGCTAGCCTATAGACATAACATGGCCGGTGGCGTCATTGGCCATCTCCAGGCCAGGAACGGAAGGTGCGGAGGATATGAGCATGTCGATTCGCACGAGGCTCATCTTGGGGTTCGCGGCGGTGACTCTTCTCGTCGCCATCGGACAGGGTGTCTGGAGCTACATGGCGGCGGCGCCCCAGGTACGGGACATGGGCAGGACCGACTTGGACCACATCGCCGACGGCGTATACGCCATGTGCGAGACGCAGCAGCAGCTACTGGAGCAGAAGATCGGCGTTCATCTAGGCGCCGCCCAGAAGATGCTCGACGCCCGGGGCGAGCTGACTCTGGGGGATGACATCCAGGTCCCCGTCGCGTCGGGCGGCTCGGCCGGTACCAAAGCAGTGCCCGCCCTGATGGCGGGGGACCGGGCGCTACAGGGTGACCACTCCCTCGTGGAGAACGTGATCGAGGTAGCCGGCGGGAGCGCGTCCCTCTTCCAGCTCATCGATGGCCAGTTGATCCGCGTCAGCACCACCGTCAAGGACGAGACGGGTGCCCCGGCCGTCGGCAGCGCCGCCAGCGATGTGGTCACCCAGGCCATAACCAGCGGCCAGGAGTACCGCGGCCGGGCGGACGTTCTCGGCGAGTGGCACATCACCGCGTACGCTCCCGTGCGGTCGGCGGCGGGCGACATCGTGGGGGCCCTCGGGGTCAGCGTCGCTCAGGAGAGCGTGACCGCGCTCCGCCAGGCCATCATGGATGTGCAGGTCGGAGAAACGGGATATGTGTACGTCCTCGACAGCGAGGGCAACTACGTCATCAGCAACGACGGCGAGCGCGATGGCGAGAACCTGTGGGACGCGAAGGACGCCGACGGCAACCCCTTCGTACAGACCATCGTCCAGCGGGAAGATGCCGAGGTATGGTCCAAGGACGACGCCGGCCGCCTGGCCGGCTGGATCGAGTATCCGTGGGCCAATGAGGGCGAGCAGGCCCGCACGAAGATCGTCCGGCTGGTGTACTTCGAGCCCTGGGACTGGGTCATCGGCGCCGGCAGCTACATGGACGAGTTCGAGCAGCCGGTCCGATCGATCCGCACCGCGTCCATCGTTGCGGGCTCCATCGTCATGCTTGTGGCCCTGGCCGTGGCGGGTTGGCTGTCATGGCGAATCACCGCGGGTATCCGGCGCGTGACCGATGCGGCCCAGGAGCTGGCCGAGGGTGAAGCGGACCTGACCCAGCGCCTGCCCGTCGAGGGCAAGGACGAGATCGCCACCCTGTCCTCCAGCTTCAACCAGTTCGTGGAGAAGGTCCATGAGATTGTGAAATCGTCCCAGGAGTCGGCATCGGCTGTGGCCGCGGCCAGCCAGCAGGTGGCGGCCTCCTCCCAGGAGTCTGCCAGCGGAGTCCAGCAGGTAACCGATGCGGCGCAGAACGTGGCCGAGGGCGCGTCGGAGCAGACGACTCGACTGTCCGAGGCCGCCCAGCATATCAACAGCCAGAATGGTGAGGTCCAGGCGCTGGCCGCCGACCAGCAGCGGGTCCAGGAGAGCATCGACGCGGCCGGCGCCGCTGTGGAGGAGATGTCTCAGCTCATCGAGCGCGTCGTGGCCCTCTCCGCCGATGTGGCCGATGCCGCAACGGGTGTCCGCGAGGCCGCGGACGAGGGAGATGCCGTGGCTCGCCAGTCCTCCGAGTCCATGGAGCGCATCCGCCAGACCTCCGACGAGGCCGTAGAGAAGGTCAAAGGGCTCCTGTCCCAGTCCGAGGCCATCGGCGAGATGGTGGGTGTCATCAACGATGTGGCGGAGCAGACCAACCTACTGGCCCTCAACGCCGCCATCGAGGCCGCCCGGGCGGGCGATCACGGCAAGGGCTTCGCCGTCGTCGCCGACGAGGTCCGCAAGCTCGCCGAGCGTGCCGCCCAGTCGTCCAACGAGATCGCGTCCATCGTGGGCCAGGTCCAGGAGAGCATCCAGGGCGTGGTGAGCCTCCAGGAGCTCGGGAACGAGCAGGCCCAGCAGGGCGCCGAGCTCTCGGTCCAAGCCGCCCAGGCGCTTCAGAAGATCACCGACGCCGCCGGGCGAGCCGCGGCGGGCGTAACGAGCATCAACGAAGCGACCCAGCAGGCGCTCCAGCAGGCGTCCACCGTCGCCGAGGGCCGGGAAGCGGTCGCCCAGGCCGTCGAGAGCGCCCAGGCCCGCATGGCCGCGGTTCAGACCGCCGCCCGCGAGGTGCAGAGCTCCGTCGATCAGGTGGCGGCCATCGCCGAGCAGGCGGCCGCGGCGGCCGAGCAAGCCTCCGCCGCCACCGAGGAGCTGTCGGCGGGCACCGAGGAGATCGCCGCATCGGCCCAGGAGACCGCGGCTTCGTCGACCAGCCTCCAGGAGATGGTGGGCCGGTTCCGGACCTAGCATCCCATTCACTCAGGCTGGATGCATGGCGGGCGGGAGGCTCCACTGCTCCCGCCCGCATTTCGTACGGAAGGAGCGCGCCCGGAGGGCTCGAACACACCAAGGCTGGGGGATGACGGGTCACCATCATCGAGCGGCCCACGTGGCGGCGACGCGGAGGCATGGGGGTAACCGTTGGATCCGAGGCGCATCCTCGACAGCATCACCGACCATATCGTGGTCAAGGACACCGACCGCCGCATCCTATGGGCCAACGCCGCCTTCGCCGACTACATGGGACAAGATCGCCAGGCCCTGGTCGGGCTTCTCTGCCCCCATCGAGGCCATGAGCGCTGCGCCGACTGCCCCTTCGACGACGTGGTGACCTCGGGCCGGCCCGTATCCACCGTGGTCCGCACCGACAAGATGGTGGACTGGGACGTCACCGCGTACCCCATCATCGATGATGCTGGGTCCGTCGTGGGCGTGGTCGAGGTCTCCCGGGACATCACCCAGGACCGCCTGGCTGAGCGCGAGCAGGAGCAGCGGCGGGCCGAGATGGCCAGAACCCAGCGAATGGAGAGCATCGGGCGGCTGGCTGGCGGCGTAGCCCACGACCTAAGCAACGTGGTCTCCCCCATCCTGGGGTACGCCGAGCTCATGCTGCGCCAGGACCCGGGCGAGGAGGTGAGGCGCCGTCGCCTCGGTGAGATCGCAACAGCCGCACGCCGGGCGCGCGAGCTGATCGCCCAGGTTCTCACCTTCGCCCACGGCGACGAGAGTGCGGCCGAAGCCACCGACATGCCCGCTGCCATCGAGCAGGCCATGGGTCTCATGCAGTCCACTCTCCCGCCCACGGTCGAGCCGCGCTACGAGCTGGCGGACCAGCCCCTCATGGCGGCCATACCGCCCGGACTGACCAACCAGCTCGTGGTGGGCGTCTGTGCGGCCGTAGCCGAGGCCATGGAGCCCACCGGCGGAGTCATCACCATCGGCCTGTCCCAGGCATCCGTGAGCCACGATCTGGGTCGTACCCTCGGGCTGCCGGGTCTGGGCCCCTACGCCAGGGTGACGGTGGCCACCGATCCCCACGGCGGGTCGGCGGGTACCCCCGAGCCCGACCTGCGGACCTTGAGGCAGTTGATCGCTGACCGAGGAGGCGCGGTAACGGCCTACCGCGATGGGAGCGGAGGCATCACCACCCATCTGTACCTGCCCCTGGTCGACGACGCCACCGGCCCGCATGCTGGCGCGCCCGTCCAGCAGCACGCCGGCGACGAGAAGCTCCTCGTGGTCGACGACGAGCCATCGGTGACCCTGATGGCCAGCGAGATGCTCCGGGCCCTGGGCTACTCGGTGACCACCGCCAGCGATCCCCGGGAGGCTCTGCGCCTTCTCCGCCGCGATCCCTCGGCCGTCGATCTGATCATGACCGACCAGGCCATGCCTCACATGACGGGGCTGGAGTTGGCCTCCAACGTGCGCGTGCTCCGCCAGGACCTACCCGTCATCATCTCGACGGGCGTTATGGGCGTCGAGGGCCTGGTCGATGCCGCCGAGGATTACGCGTTCTTGGCCAAGCCCTACAGCATGGGTGAGCTAGCCGCTGCCGTCCGCCGATGTCTCGATGACGACGAGCGATGCGCCCAAGGCACGTAGCGGGGCCGCGGCACAGATGAGTGAAGGGGGGACCTGCCATTGAGCTTGGCCGAGGTGCTGGATCGCCACGCGATCACCGGTGAGGCCCGGCGCGCCCTCGAGGACTACTTCGCGCGGAGCCAGGGGCACCAAGCCGGCGCCGACGATCTCGCCAGGGCCTACACCGCCCTCCTGGCCAGCGACGACGTGCTCGTGGCCTCCCTCGGCGAGGACCTGACCATCGACGCCATCAGCCGCGCGGCCGCCGGTTTGAGGGCGGCTACGCCGAGCGGTCTCAGTGGGCGGCCCTTCCTCCAGCATTTCGCGTCCCTGTCCGGTTCGCGGGAGAGTCTCCTCGCGAGCCTACACTCGACGGGGCACATCCAGGTCACGGGCCGCCACCTGGATGCGCACGATCGCGCCCGGGTGGTCACCTGGCGCATCGACCGGACCGATGACCGCGCCGGAGGAGCCGCCACGTACGTGGCTTTCGGCGAAGACGTGACCCACGCCCGGCGCGCGGAGCGGCTCCTCACCAGCCTGGTCGCCGGCACCTCCGACGTCTCCGGCAGGGAGTTCCTCGAATCCCTCGTCGTGGAGCTATCCCGCAGCGATGAATGCGACACGGCCTACGTCGCCACCGTCCACGGCTCCCGGGCCACCGCCATCGCCGTCGCCCGCAATGGTGAGCCCCTGCCCGCCTTCGTGTACGAGCTGGGGGGCACCCCCTGCGAAGAAGTGAGCCGCGGCGTTGTGCGCATCCATCCGTCGGGAGTGGCCAACCTGTTCCCCGAGGCCAGCGTTCTAACCCGCAGCCGGGCGGTGAGCTATGCCGGCTGCCCCCTGAGCGAGGGCGAGGGCCCGCCCGTGGGCATACTGGTCGCCCTGGGCGAGCGCGAGTTCGACCACCCCGAGCAGGTGGAGTTCATCCTTCGACTCTTCGCCCGCCGGGCGACCTTGGAGCTGGGCCGGGCTCGGGACCGAGAGGCCCTGGGTGCCAGTGAGCAGCGTTTCCGCGCCGTCTTCGAGGGCTCCGCCGATGCTCAGTTCCTCCTCGATGAGCGAGGCATCCTGGACTGCAACCGCGCCACTGTGGAGATCTTTGGCGCCGAGGACGCGAAGGACTTGGTCGACCAGCACCCGGGTCAGCTCTCGCCCGACCGGCAGCCCGATGGCACCCCTTCGCCCCTGGCCGCCTCCCGGCGGATCGCCGAAGCCCTCGTCAACGGCAGCGCCCGTTTCGAGTGGGTTCATCGGCGGCTCGATGGCACCCCTTTCGATGCCGAGATCGTTCTCACGGGATACGAGCTGGAAGGCCGGCGCGTGCTGCTGGCCGTGGTGCGCGATGTGTCCGAGCGTAAGCGGGTGGAGGCGGCTCTCGCCGAGAGCCAGCGGCGGCTGGAGCTGGCCATCCGAGGCGGCGACGTCGGCCTGTGGGATTGGGACCACTCCTCGGACACCATCGTGGCCAATGAGCGCGCCTGGATGATCCTCGGCCATCAGCCGGGCGACACCCACTCCACCCGCGGCGAGTGGCTGGAGCGCGTGCATCCCGATGACAGGTCAGGGGTGGAGAGCGCCGTAAGGGAGCACCTGGATGGCGAGGCCAGCCACTATGAAGCCGAGTACAGGATGCGGGCCGCCGACGGAGCCTGGGTATGGGTGCTCGATAGGGGCCAGGTGGTCGATCGGGACAGCGACGGCCAGCCGCTCCGCTCCGCCGGCACATACCTCAATGTCACCGAGCGGAAGGCGGCCGAGCATGCCGCCGGCCGCTACCTGGAGCAGCTTCGAGCCGCCACGGCTCAGGTCGCCATGGCCCAAGAGGAGGAGCGCCGCCGGATCGCCTCGGGTCTCCACGACAGCGTGGCCCAGCTTCTCGTGGGCGCGGGCCTGGAGCTGACCACTCTGCAAGGGCAGCTCGAGCAGGAGGGTGCGGCCCGAAGCCTCGCCGAGGCCGTCGAGCTCCTGGGCCGCGCCGCCGATCAGGTGAGGTCCCTGACCTTCGAGATAAGCCCGCCCCTACTTTACGACGTCGGCCTGGGGGCCGCCCTGGAGTGGTACGCCTCTCGCCTCGAGGCCGAGTCCGGAGTGCCCGTGATCGCCGTGGACCTCACCGAAGGCGAGCCCCGGGCGGTGGCCCACCGAACCCTCCTCTTCGACTGCGCCAGGGAGCTGATGATCAACGCCCTCAAGCATGCCGACGCCGACGAGATACGCGTACTGCTCGAGCGCCAGGAACGGGACATCGTGTTGACGGTCTCCGATGACGGCAAGGGCTTCTCCCCCGAGGAGGCGGGCCCGGACATGTCCGAGATGAGACACTTCGGCCTGTTCAACATCCGGGAGCGCATCCACCGTAGCGGCGGCGCGGCCGAGTTCGGCTCGGCACCGGGTTTCGGGACCACGGTCCGGCTTAGCCTGCCCCTAACCGGGGACGCCACATGATCACGACGGGAGCGAGCTGAATGGCAACCAGGATCATGCTCGTGGAGGATCATCACATCGTGCGCGCGGGCTTGCACAAGCTCCTCGAAGCCGAGGACGGCATCGAGGTGGTGGGCGAGGCCAGGAACGGCCGCGAGGCCCTGGACGTGGTGGCGACCTGTGAGCCGAATGTGGTCATCATGGATGTGGAGATGCCCGACCTGAACGGCGTTGACGCCACGCGTCAGCTTCTCGCCGACCACCCGGGCATCAAGGTCATCGCACTGTCGATGCACACCGAGCGGCCCTTCGTGCTGGGCATGATGGACGCCGGCGCCTCGGGCTACGTGCTCAAGGACAGCGTATGGGACGACCTTGTCCAGGCCATCGAGACCGTCCTGGACGGCCAGACCTACCTCAGCCCGAAGGTGGCGGGCGTGGTCGTCGAGGGCTACCGCCAGAGGGCGGCGTCCCCGGAAGGCGGCCAAGCGGAGGAGCTGTCGCCTCGGGAGCGTGAAGTAGTACAGCTCGTCGCCGAAGGCCTGTCCACCAAGCAGATCGCCGAGAAGCTACATATCAGCCCGAAGACCGTCGAGACCCACCGTGGCCGTATCATGAGTAAGCTCGACGTGCACAACGTCGCCCAGCTCATCCGGTACGCCATTCAGCACGGCCTGACTTCGCGCCACGGCTAGCCTAAGGGGATATCCTTACACCAGAATGGGGTCTAGGCCCGAGTTACATGACCCCTCCTTCTCGCTACCCTCTATAGATGAGGGCGCGCCGAGCCTCTACGCCCCGAGCACACCAGAGGGTAGGAGAAACCATGCTGGGATCCAAGACCTTCAGTGACCTGCTCGAAGTCCGACGGCAAGCGGTGACCGGCCGCATCCTCCGGTCCTGTGGGGCCGATCCGTCTGGCTCGACTCGCTCCGAGCTCCTCCGCTCGCTCGCCGCCTCGGTTCACAGCGTGTTGTATGGCTGCTGGGCCCACCGATGCGAGATCCAGCTCGCCTCCGAGTGGACCGCATGGGCGGCTGCGGGGCTGACGGCGGTTCTCGCCCGCAGCTCGGCCCCGGCGCCCAGCTCCGACTGGGCCCGCCTCGTCGACGCGGCGGAGAGGGAGTACGCGGCCCTGGCCGTTGGGGCGGCCCTCCCCGAGACCGCTCTCGACAACTGGCGCGCCTTCGTCGAGCAGTTCTTCGACATCGCTCGAGCTGTGGGCGATGGTGCCCATGACGCAGCGCCTCGTCCCAATTCGGAGGTGTTCAGAGAGTGGGCCTAGACCGTAACGTGCACCTCTCCGGGGATCACCGCATACTGATGGTGGATGACGACCCAGCGGTCGTCCAGGTCGCCCAGGAGATGCTGCGCCTCATCGGCTATGCGGCCGACGGCTTCACCGATGGCGCCGAGGCCTTGAGAGCGCTCAGCAGGCGCCCATCATCCTACGATCTGCTCGTAACCGACCTGATCATGCCGCGCCTGACCGGCCAGCAGGTCATCGCCTCGGCCCTGAGGATCAAGCCGCAACTTCCCGTGCTCGTCACCAGCGGGGACGCGACCGAGGGCGCGCGTGCCTTCCTACGCGGCCCCGGGGTCGTGGGAGTCCTGACCAAGCCCTTCAGCATGGCCGAGTTGGCGGAGACCGTCCGGGAGGTCTTCGGGGCCGCCAACCGGTAGCACCATGGGAGGACCAACGATGTGACCAACCTGCCGCCCGAGACCGGGGTCAGTATGCGAGACCGCGGGTTCACGTCGACCCGGGAGGCCAGGCGAGCGGCGGAAACCAACTTCGCCGTCATCGCCGGCCTGCTGGCCATCGTCGGCTTCGGGCTGTATGGGCTGTATTTTGCCCACTCCCACGAGGGCGCTCTGGCCATGCGGACTGCCGTCATGGTGGCCCTCTTCGGACTCAACCTGGCCGCCTTCCGCTGGCACCGTAGCCTCTCGATCTACGTGTATCTGCTCCTCGCCGCCCTCCTCGTCGAGGAGACGTGGGTGGTTGCCTACACCCGCAACCTGGCGGACACGTTGCCCATGTGGGGCATCGTGCCCGTTGGCGCGGCCCTAGTGCTCAGGCGCCGGTCGGAGCTGATCATCTGGACGGGGCTGTTCGTCCTGGCTTGTCTGGCTCAGGTCTACCTATGCGAGCCGGAGGCCTTCGCCATGCGCGCTCCCTACCTGCGCCTACTGGTCGTGCTGATCGTCTACGGGGCCCTCGCTTTCGCCTACCGAACCCTTCAGGACCGCACCGTCGAGCGTGTCCGCCAGGCCGAGGAAGAGAGCCGGGAGCTGAAGGCCTTGATACCCATCTGCGCCTACTGCCGGAAGGTGCGGGACGATGAGGGCTACTGGCATGGCGTGGAATCCTATCTCGCCGCTCGAACGGGGTCCGATCTCTCCCACGGCGTGTGTCCCGACTGCCTTGAGCAGGTGACGGCCGAGCTGCGCGGCGTGGGGTCATCTACGGGATTGGCGTGAGCGGATCATCCAGCTCCCGCTGGAGTCGTCGCAGCTCCTCGGTAAGCTCCTGGAGAACCTGAGCGCACGCGGGATCCTCGGACAGGTCATGCATCTCGCCGGGGTCTTGGGCCAGGTCGAAGAGGAGCTTCTTGTCTATGGTGGGATACCAGATGAGCTTGTAGTCACC
>WJIW01000184.1 GCA_014730065.1 Armatimonadia bacterium
ACGAGGAGCACCGCGAGGAGGCCGGTGATCCCCGTTCGCAGACGCTGCCCAGCGGGCCCCCCGCTCGGCTCGGCGACATGCCGCCAGAGCTCGCCCAGGGCCAGGGCTCCCAGGAAGGCGAGTGCGGGGAAGATCTGTATGTAGCGGTGGATCCATGCCCACCCCCCCACGGCCGTGGGGGCCGCCAGCAGCAGCCACCACCCTCCGAATGCAGCCAGATGGGGCGGGGCGAAGGGCTGCTTCCGCAGGCGGCTCCAGAGTGCGGGCAAGGCCAGCCAGGCCACGGCGAGGGCTGTGGCCATCCTATTGAGCCCGATCATCCAGTTGTCGAGTTTGTCCAGCAGCGTCGGGGGCGCCATGCCCCGCCCTCCCAGACTGCCCCACACCACATGGAGGTAGTCATCGGCGATCCCTTGGGCGGCGAGTCCCCCCAGGATCCCGCCCTGGAGGAGCAGCCATCCGCTCAGCCAGCCCACCAGCCCCGGCGTCCGGAGGCGGAAGCGCCCATCGGCGGCGAAGGGCCAGCCCGTCGCGCAGACCACTGCGATGAGAGCGTTCTCCAGCAGCGCTGCCTGTTTGAAGGCGAGGGCCAGGGAACAGAGCAGTCCGCTCAGCGCCGCTCCCCAGAACCGGCCTTCGGCCTTGGCCGCCGCCAGCAGACCAGCGCAGGTGAAGAGGACCATGAAGCGCTCCGTCATGGCCATGTACGGGTCGGTATACGGGGCCAGGATCATCAACCCGAAGAACCCCGCCGCGAGCAGGGCCGGTGGTAGGGGGAGAAGGCGGCGGAACAAGGCGCCCATGCAGAGGATGCTCGCGATGGCCGCGGCTAGACTCGCCAACCGCACGGCAGGGTACGGTGACCCCAGCAGCAGCTCGGTCGCGCCGAAGAGCACGAAGATGCCCGGGGGCTTGTTCTCGAAGACATCGCGGTAAGGCAGGCCCTCGCCACTGAACCAAAGCCAGGCGCTGTAGTGAAAGGTACCCTCGTCGACGTACGTGGCACCCGTGCGGGTCGCGGCCTCGATGCTCAGGCCCAGCCATAGCGCCGTCACGATGAAGGAAGCGAAGACGAGGGCGTGCCAGGGTCTTAGAGCGTTCATGTCTACGGCACGAGGGGTGTCAGCCATGGGCTGCCACTCCTCGGCCCGACCAGCAGCGACGAGCTTGCTCCGCGATGGTCCTCACCGCGGTCCTCCGTCTACCCCAAGGACATCCGCACCAACCGGCGGCAGATTACCCTCACCGGGGCCGGGCAGTCAAGCCGGCGGGCACGTCGCCGCCGGCCCCGGCCGTGCTATACTAAGGGGTTTTGGAGAGGGACGGCGCCAATGGACAGAGTCGAAGTCATCGGAGGCGGGCTCGCGGGGTGTGAAGCTGCCTGGGTGCTCGCCCGGAAGGGCATCCCGGTAACCCTTATCGAGATGCGGCCCCAGCGGGCCACCGAGGCTCACAAGACGGCCGGCCTGGCGGAGCTGGTCTGCTCCAACTCCCTGAAGGCCGTGTCCACCGAGCGCGCGCCGGGGCTGCTCAAGGCCGAGATGCGGATCCTGGGCTCGCTTCTGCTCCAGGTGGCCGACGAGACCGAGGTCCCCGCCGGCGGCGCCCTGGCCGTCGATCGCGAGCGCTTCTCCCGGATCGTCGAGGAGCGGATCGAGGAACACCCGGCCATCGAGATCGAGCGACGCGAGGTCAGCGCGGTGCCCGAGCGGGGCGTGACGGTCCTCGCCACCGGGCCCCAGACCTCCGACGCCATCCTCGAGGAGCTGCGGCGGGCCGTGCCCTTCGGCACCCTCCGGTTCTACGACGCCGTCTCCCCCATCGTGAGCGTGGATTCCATCGACATGGACACCGCTTTCGAGGCGTCGCGGTACGAGAAGGGGGAGGCCGCGTACCTCAACTGCCCTATGAACGAGGAGGAGTACAGCCGCTTCTACGAGGCCCTCGTCTCCGCCGAGCCCGCGACCATCCAGCAGGAGGGCATCGGCCACTTCGAGGGCTGCCTGCCCATCGAGGAGATGGCCCGCCGCGGCCGGGACGCCCTTCGGTACGGCCCCATGAAGCCTGTCGGTCTCACCGATCCCCGCACCGGAGGTCGGCCCTACGCCGTGCTCCAGCTCCGCCAGGAGAACCGGGAGGCCACCATGTACAATATGGTCGGCTTCCAGACGGGCCTCAAGTGGGGGGAGCAGGAGCGCGTGTTCCGGCTGATCCCCGGTCTCCAGCAGGCGGAGTTCCTGCGATATGGCGTGATGCACAAGAACACATTCCTCGACGCCCCCCGACTTCTGGATCCCTGGATGCGCCTGGAGGGCTACCCCCACGTGCTGGTGGCCGGCCAGCTCTCGGGCGTGGAGGGGTACATGGAATCGGCAGCCAGCGGGATCTACTGCGGCCTGGTCGCTGCGGCGCTGACGAAGGGAGAGGAGCCGCCTTCGCTCCCCCCGGAGACGCTACTGGGCGGACTGATGCGCCAGATCTCCACTTCCGAATCCCACGACTTCCAGCCCATGAACGCCAACTTCGGACTCCTGCCGCCGCTCCAGAAGGGCCCGAAGAACAAGAAGCAGCGGCGCGAAGTTATGGTGCAGAGAGCCCTGGAGGCCATGGAGAGGTTCGTGGAGGCCCATGGACCATGACGCCATTCTCGCCGGGTACCGCGACCATCTCGCCGGCGTCCGGCGGCTGAGCCCCAACACCGTGCGCGCCTACACTAAGGATGCCGAGGCCTTCCTGCGGTTCGTCGAGGAATCCGGGCGCTCCCTCCCCCCGGCGGTGCGCGACGTGCGGGCGTGGGTGGGCGGCATGACCCGCCGAGGCGCGGCCCGGCGCTCCGTTGCACGCCGTCTGGCGGCCCTGCGCTCGTTCCTAAGGTACCTGGCCGACGAGGGTGTGGTCGACGGCAGCGTTGCCACCGTGGTCGGCAGCCCCAAGCTCCAGAAGAACCTGCCCAAGTACGTGGCGGAGACCCATGTCCCGGAGCTGCTCGAGCGGCCCGGCATCGATGCCAAGGGGCTCCGCGACCGGGCCATCCTCGAGGTGCTCTACGCCACCGGTATGCGCGTCTCCGAGGCCGCCGCCATGGACCTGAAGGATGTGGATCGGCGCCGGGTCGAGGTGCGGGTCACGGGCAAGCGAGACAAGGAGCGCGTGGTGCTCCTGGGCGAGCCGGCCAGGGCGGCCATCGACCGGTACCTGGCGGAGGCCCGGCCCGAGCTGGCGGCGAAAGGCCCATCCGAGGAGAGTGAGGCCCTGTGGCTCAATGCCCGGGGCGGTCGGCTGTCGGCCCGCTCGATCCGGCGCTCGGTCCATGGAGCCGCCGTGGGCTCGGCGGCGGGGCCATCGGTGACGCCCCATACGTTGAGGCATAGCTTCGCGACCCATATGCTCGCCCACGGCGCCGACCTGAGGAGCATCCAGGAGCTTCTGGGC
>WJIW01000018.1 GCA_014730065.1 Armatimonadia bacterium
AGCCTGCGGCCACCGGTCACGCTGGCGGGCCAGTGGCCACCGAGCCGGGTCTCGATCCGGATCGATGGCAAGGAGATACATCGGCGCGTCATGCCCGAGGGCGGCGAGGCCCGCTGGGTTAGCTTCGATGTGGGGGATCGTATCGGCGGGACGGCCACGCTTCACTTCCTGTGTACGACCCCCGGCCCTTTGGGCGACTCAGGCTTGCCGCGGGCCGTCGCCATCGCCACCACCGATAGCCCGAGAGGAGACTTGGTCGACGTGAGCCGCACCTATCACGAGACCTACCGGCCCCAGTTTCACTTCACGGCGAAGGAGAACTGGCTGAACGATCCCAACGGGCTGGTCCACTACGACGGCGAGTACCACCTGTTCTTCCAGCACAACCCCTTCGGCACCGAGTGGGGCAACATGACCTGGGGCCATGCCGTGAGCCACGACCTGCTCCACTGGCGCCAGCTCGATCACGCGATCCGTCCCGACGAGCTGGGCACGATCTTCTCGGGCTCGGCGGTCATCGATGCCGATGATACTTCGGGCTTCCGAGAAGGAGCGCCGCATCCGCCCATGGTGTGCCTCTACACGTCGGCGGGCGATCCCTTCACCCAGAGCATCGCTTACTCGACCGATCGCGGCCGGAGCTTCAGCAAGTACGAGCACAATCCGGTACTGGGACACATCGTCGGTGGCAATCGCGACCCCAAGGTGATCTGGCACGCGCCCACCGAGCGTTGGATCATGGCCCTCTACCTGGATGGACATGACTTCGGCTTGTTCTCCTCGCCCGACCTCAAGGACTGGACCCACCTCCAGACCCTCGCCTTGCCCGGATCCAGCGAGTGCCCCGACCTTTTCGAGCTGCCGGTGGATGATGCCCCGGCGGGTACCCGCTGGGTCCTCTGGGCCGCGGACAACCGCTACATGCTCGGGAGCTTCGATGGCGAGAGCTTCACGCCCGACACGGGGGAGATGCTGCAGACGGACTACGGAGCGAACCTGTACGCGGCCCAGACCTGGAGCGACATCCCGCCCGAGGACGGGCGCCGGATCCAGATCGCGTGGATGCGCGGTGGGCAGTATCCGGGGATGCCCTTCAACCAGCAGATGAGCATCCCATGTGAGCTGTCGCTCCGCACCACTCCCATGGGAACTCGCCTCTATAGAGAGCCCATCGGCGAACTGAGCAGTCTGGTGGAGGACGCGAGCGGGCTCCGGCCCGCGAGCCTCGGCTCGGAGCCCCTTGTCATCGCCGAGGGCGAGCTGCTGGACATGGACCTACGGCTGGACGTGGACACCGCGGATCGGGTGGTGCTGGTCGTCCGCGGCCAGCGGATCGAGTACGACGCGGCGGCGGCGACCCTGAGCACCCCCGGCGGGGCGGCCCCGCTCGTGCCGCCCCGAGGGGGGCTGCGGCTCAGGATCGTCCTCGATCGGACCTCTATGGAGGTGTTCGCCCAGGAGGGGCTGCTGAGCATCAGCCACTGCTTCGTGCCCGACCCCGCCGACAAGATAGTGACCGCGGGCGCCGAGGGGGGCACGGCGACCTTGGTTGGGGGCAAGGTCAGGCAGCTCCGGAGTGCGTGGTCGGGGTGAATCCCCTTCTAGTCTAGGTCGATTCCCCAAACGAGGGTCAGGAGTCACCAATCCTAGCCAGCCCGAGGCCCGCGATGTGGCATTAACCAGATGGGCACGAGTGGATCGGCCGGCGGCCTCTGGGGTGAGGTCGCCGGCGCGAGTCGAGGTGGAGTGTGGCGGGGGGATCGGTGCCCGGTGGTGAGGCGAAGGCCAAATCGGCCGCCGCCTGAGGCCTGCCGAGAGGAGAGTGGCCGATGAAAGTACTCCACATCGATGATAGCAAGCTCGTGCGCACCATGGTCGCCAAGATGCTCACATCGGCAGGCCACGTAGTCGACTCGGCCGAGGATGGCGCCAGCGGACTCGCCGCCGCCTCTCGGAACCGGTACGACGTGGCCGTGGTGGACCTGATGTTGCCGGACATGACGGGCATCGACATCGTGCGCACCCTCCGGTCCGACCGCCGCACGGCGCGCCTGCCTGTCCTGATCTGCTCCAGCGTGCAGCAGCGCAGCATGGTCGAGGAGGCGGTAAAGGCGGGTATCCAGGACTACATGCTCAAGCCCATCGATGGCCAGGCGCTCATCGACAAGGTCCAGCGTTTGGGCGGGGCCCTGATCCGGGAGCCCATACCCGACATCGAGGGCAGCATGGCCCGGTTGGGGGTTCCCGGCGATATGGCCTTCTTCGCCGAGGCGGTCAGGGACTTCGTGGGACAATCGCGGGAGGATGTGGACGAACTCCGGCAGTGCCTGGAGGCGGGCAGCGCGGACCGTATCGCCGTGCTGCTCTCCCGGCTCCAGGGCGATGCCCGCAACTTGGGCGCCGAGGTATTCGACGAGCAGGTCAGCTCCCTGGCACCGGCTCTGGCCACGGGTGGTCCCCTGGATCCCGAGGCCTATGCCCTTCTCATGGAGAGGCTCGAAGAGCTGGAGGCCTTCTCCCACGACATGGAGACCAAGACCGTGATGCCCCGCTAGAGATGGTCGGGGCAGCCAGGATCGGCGGCTGCCCCCGCGAACACCCCTCCCACGGCGTGCCCCGTCGGGCCGCCGGGGGAGAGGGATGAGGACCATGGCGCTCCAGCCGATGATCGTGGCTTCCAGGGGATGCAAGGTGGACGAGTTCGTCGCCGCCTTCCCCGATGTCGATGAGAGCATCGTAGCGGTGGGGGGCGGCTGGCGCTGGTTCTTCCATCCGGGCATCGGCCTGGATGTGGAGTCCGTCGAGCGGTCCCTGTCATCGCTGCCCGGCCCGTCGATGCTAGTCCTGGCCCACGAGCAGGCTCAATGGGCGCTTCGGCTGTATGCGCAAGGCCGCGAGCCCTTCGAGCTAGTGCATACCTTCGGCCTTCTGCTGCCTCTGGAGGAGGACCCCCTGGGGCCCATCCCCGATGACGGGTACGAGGACGACTGGGACATCCTGCGTGAGCAGGAGGATCCCCAAGACGCCTTCGACTCCAGCCCCATGCTTCGGCACCTTCGAGACCTGGCCCGGTCGCTGCCCGACGGGGGCGAGGACGATTTCGCCATCGACGACCCCGATGCATTCCGGATGACGCTGCTACGGAGCCAAGCGGAGCGGCTGGTCGAGGCCCTGAGAGGGCTGGCCATTCCGCATCATGCCCAGCAGGTGGAGGAGGTCATGACGGGACATGCCGTCACTCCGGCCGAGCTCGGATCCAGGCTGGGAAACGCTCCCCGGCTGCTCCTGGCCCTGGGGTTCGGGGATGCCATGGAGAAGTGGCTCGCCGAGCTGACTCCCGCCGATGAGCAGGGCGATGCCTGGGATGCCGAGTGGGACGGAGAGGTGGCTGAGGAGACCTTCAGCGAATCCGATCTCTCGTCCGCGCTCCAGGTCGACTGTGAGCCCATCGAGGACGGTCCCCGGGAGCTCCCCCTGCGGCGGTTCCACCACCTGATCCGGGCCGGGCTCTGGTGTGAGGACGAGTCGGTGGCCCGGGTGGCCCTCACGTATCCGGAGGAGACCCACAGGCCGGCCCTCGCCGACGATTACGCCCGAATCCACGAGCGCTCGGGGAGCGTGGAGACCTTGGTCTACGATCACCCCAGCATATTGGCCTCGCCCATGGGCCGGCCCTTCCGCAAGGCCTTGTCCCAGATACCCGATGGCACCGAGCTGGACATCACCGTTGCCCACCCCTGGGATGAGGGACCCCGGCCGACGAGATGGCGCGGAGCGGTGGAGGAGGGCGTCTGGCGGATAACCCATTCCAGCATCGAAGTGTCCGCCGATCGATGGACCGAGTTCGTCGAGCTGATGGACCGGATGTTCATCGACGACCCCGTGCCGTGCCGGAGCCTGGACGAGCAGGAGCGGGTGCTCGAGCGCTTGAGCTCGGTGCTCAGCGCCGAGCCCGGATCGGCGGAAGTGGTGGGAGAGGGGATCCGGGCCACTCCGTGGACGCGGAGCGAGGTGGTCATGCACCTGTTCCGGCTGCGCTTCGGGGACATCTGGGATACGGAGGAAGCGGACTCTTGGGACCTGGATCTGGCCGAGAGCCTGCGGGGCTTCCATGGGTACGAGGAGGATGACGAGGAGGGTGTGACGCTCGATTCGGTGTTCGCGTCGAGGGGTGAGACGCTCCTGGAGGGCGATTTCTGCGAGGTGCATCGCGCGGATCTGGATGACGCTCCCGGTGATGCCCAGCACGCCCTGGACGTGGAGCGCCGGTCGTGGGAAGCCCAAGGAATGCGGCATCTTGGCGAAGTGGTGGTATCGGCGGTGCCGACGGCGTACTGCTCGTGCTACGTCTCGCCCGACCGGCTTGCCTATGGCGTGTCGTACGTGGATGTGGCGGGGTCGACGGCCAGGGAGTTCCATAGCCGCACCGATGACGGGCGGCTCCTCTCCACCGTCGGTCCCGGCGAGTGGGACGATGATCTGGGGTTTGCGCCCGGGGGCGAGGAGCAACCGGGCCTGACGGAGCTTTGGGAGAAGCATCAGCGCACCGTGGCCGACGCCAGTCCCGCCCGGCCTGTGCGGCTGGAGCCGGGTCTGCGCGAAGTGGCCACGGCCCTGGATGAGCATCTGGGCTCGCTGCTCTGGGGCGAGTAGCCTGGCCTCGGTTGACCTTGGCGGCGGCGCGGCATATCTTCAGTGGGTCGCCGTGAGGGCGGCAGCACGGTTGAGAGGATACCGAAGATGCGTAAGTACGTAGCGCCATCAGTGCTGGGTCTGCTGACCCTGGCCCTTCTGGGTGTGTCGAGCTGTGATCCCGGCTCCTTCTCGGTCAACACCGTAAACCTCGGCATCGCCGGCCGGTCGGCTGGACCCGACGGGGTGTACGACCTGCAGGAAGGGCTGGACTACCGCCTGACCTGGGAGGTCCGCTCACCGAACGGGAATCTGCTGGACCGTGACTTCGATGACTTCACGTGGGGTGTGAGCAATACCAGCGTGGTCCGGATCAACACCGCGGCCGAGGAGCTGGAAGCGCGCAACCAAGGCTTCGCGACGGTGACGGCGATCCTGCAGAGCTCGAACGTGACGGGAAGCATGCAGGTCAGAGTTAACTAGTCCGCGGCCTTAGTTTGCGTATTGGGGGACTGGGAGATACACTTGCCTGGGGTACGTAGTACCCCTGAGCTAGGTGCATCTGCCTCTTGGAGGAATGTCACGTATGAAGCGCGTCATGCTGGTAGTACTGGTCGCTCTCGGCGGTCTCGCCCCGCTGGTCTCCGGCTGCAATCTCGCCGAGTGGGAGCCCGTGAGTGTCTCCCTTAGCATCGCCGGTCACTCGGCCGATGCCGAAGGGGTTTACCATCTAGAGCCCGATACGGCCTACCAGCCGGCTTGGGACGCCAGACTGGGCAATGGACGGCAGCTCGAGCGAGACTTCGATGACTTCACCTGGACCACCAGCAACTCCAACGTGGTTCGCATAGATGAGTGGGGCAACCGGTTCGTGACGGGCAGCGCCGGGACCGCGACCATCACGGGCGTCATGACCAGTTCGGGCCTGTCGGACACCATCCGCGTGCAGGTGGACTAGCGTAGCCCTTCGAACGGCGGCCCATGACGGCCAGCGGATCCAATCAGCCCTTCCTAATGGCCTCCTCCATCGATCCGGTGGAGGAGGTTCTGGTCGTGGCCAGTCCCCTTCAGGCCGCTTTCGTCGAGGAGCTGGCGGGCTGCCTGGAGGGGTTCGCACCCCTCACCCAGCTCTCGCCGGCGTGGGGCGACACTCCCAGTGACCTCTGGATTCAGGATGCGCTGGAGATCGGCTGGCGTCTCGGCGGCGGCACCATCAGTGTCGCCAGCCTCCCGCCACTCCGGGGTGGGCACGGCGGGTTCGCCAAGGCCCTGGACGCCGGTGCGCGGGCCTTCTGCTCAGGCCGGGGCATCGACATCGTGCTACAGGCCGAGCCGCGGGAGACGGATCGCTGGTTCGACTGGTACGGCAACCTGGAGGTTAGCCCACCGTGCACCTCGGCGTCGGGGCGCGAGTTCCCGTACGGACGGGTCCTGACGGCGCGGCAGAGAGACATGACGATGCACCCCCAGGTGCTGGAGTTCCTGGAGGAGCAGGCGGCTCAGTGCCCACTGCTCATGCTCGATGCCTCGTGGCTCACCATCGGCCATGTGGACGAGTTGGTGCAGTTCCTGCCATCGTCGAGCGCCCGGCGGACCATCGCGCTGCTCCCAAGCCCCCACGCCGCCCGGGTGGAGCTGGAGAGGGCGCTACGCGAGGGGGCGACCTACGAGCCTCGGGAGATGCCGGCGCCCCTTGATCGGGCCCTCAGCCTGGACGAGCTGATCGACGTGGCTCGATCGGAGGAGAACCGGCTCATCGAGATGGCTATGGGCGAGACGGCGGACATTCTGGCCACAGGCTTGGGGCTGGATGAGGAGGACTTCCGCCACCTTCCCGCCGTGTTCCATGAGGGCGTCTCGGTCACGCCCAACCCTGTGAACTGCCTGAGCGTCAACGGCCTCGCCGTCTTCCCCGCCCTCCACGGCCCGGCTCTGGATGGCGAGGATGTGCTCCAGCGGTGCGTGGAGAGGCTGGTGGCCTCGCGTCGGTGCCGGCCGGTGTTCGTAGACCAGTGGGACGCCCAGCACATGCGCCACGGTGAGGTGCACTGCGCCACGAACGCCATCCGTCGCCCCGGCTGGGCTTTCTGAGGACGCCGGCTAGGTGATCCACCTGATCTCGAACTGGGTGGGGTCGGGTGCGGCCGGATCGCCCACGCGCATGGCCCGGCCGATCCTGGTCTTGGCGTCGTCCAGGCTGGAGGGATCGGAAGCGTGGATCTCGACGATGGGATCGCCGGGGGAGACGTCCTCGCCCTGCTTCCGGAGGAGGCGCACGCCCACGCTGTGATCGATGGCCTTCCGGCCGCGCCGGGACCCGCCGAGGGACTCGACTACCTCGGCGATGCGCAGGGCGTCGAGCCATGTGATGCGGCCGCTGGTGGGTGAGCGGAGTACATCGATGGAGCGGGCGGAAGGCAGGCGGGCCGGGTCGTCGATCACCCGCCGGTCGCCGCCCTGGGCGCGGACCATCTCGGCGAGCTTGTCCAGGGCGCTCCCCGACGACCGGGCCTTCTCCACCCGAGCGCGCGCGTCATCCAGGGACGGCGCGGCGCCGGAGAGCAGGACCATGCTGGTGGCGATCTGGAGGGCCAGCTCGGCCACATCGGGCGGGCCCTCGCCTCGCAGCACCTCGACGGCCTCGGTCACCTCCAGAGCATGGCCCACGGCGCGGCCCAGGGGCTGGTCCATTGGCGTGATAGCCGCGGCCATGGCGCGGCCCTGGGACTCGCCGATGTGGCACATCAGGCGGGCCAGGTGGTCGGCTTCCTCGGGGCTCTGCATGAAGGCTCCGCGCCCGCACTTGACGTCGAGGACGATGGCCGACGCGCCCGCAGCCAGCTTCTTGGACATGACGCTGGCGGCGATTAGAGGCGGCGAATCCACGGTGGCGGTGTCGTGGCGCAGGGCGTAGAGCCGCTTGTCGACGGGGGATAGGTCGTGACTCTGGGCCGCGATGACGAGCCCGACGCGCTGGGCCTGGGCTCGGAAGTCCTTGGCCGACAGGTCGGTGCGGAAGCCCGGTATGGACTCCAGCTTGTCGACGGTTCCGCCGGTGTGACCCAGCCCCCGGCCGGACATCTTGGCCACAATGCTCCCCGCGGCGGCGGCTAGAGGGCAGGCGGCCAGGGAGACCTTGTCTCCCACTCCGCCCGTGGAGTGCTTATCGGCGGTATGGTCCAGCTCCGAGAGGTCCACCAGCTTGCCGCTCTCGACCATGGCGGCGGTCAGGGCGGAGGCGGCGTCATCGGAGATGCCTTGGAGGCACACGGCCATCATCCAAGCCGAGGCCTGAGCTTCGGTCACCTCTCCGGCCATGAAGGCGGTCACGAAGCCGGTCACGCGCTCGGCGTCCAGGGCATTGCCCTGCTTGGTATCCTCGATGAGCTCGATCACGTCGAACTGGGCCATAGGACTTTCACCCCGTGAGAATGGATGTGCCCGGTCCGACGGGCGGCAGATCCAGCCACTGGGCCACGGTGGCCGCCACGTCGGCGAAGCTGTCGCGCGTACCCACGCTCCCCGTATTCACATTGGGTCCGGCGGCGAGAATCGGGACGTACTCCCTGCTGTGATCGGTGGTTTCCGTGGTCGGATCGACGCCATGGTCGGAGGTGACGATGAGAAGATCCGAGGCAGCGGCCGCCAGCAGGCGGGGGAGGGCGTGGTCGAACTCCTCCAGGGACCGGGCGTAGCCCTCGGGGTCGTTCCGGTGGCCCCACCGGCTGTCGGTCTCGATGAGGTTGATGAAGATGAGGCCATCGAAGGCCTCACCCATGCGCTCCAGCAGCAGCTCGATGCCGTGGGCGTTGTCCCTAGTGTGCACGCAGTCGGACACACCGCGCCCGCCGAAGATATCGTCGATCTTGCCGATGCCGCTGACCCGCATGCCGGCGTCGACAATGGAGTCCAGGAGGGTGGGGCCGTGGGGCTGGACGGAGAAGTCGCGACGATGCTCGGTCCGGCGGAAGGCCCCCGGCTCGCCGACGAAGGGCCGGGCGATAACGCGCCCCACGGCGTGCTCCCCGCGCAGAATGCCTCGGGCCGCGCGGCACCAGTCGTAGAGGGTCTCGACCGGCGCCACATCCTCGTGGACGGCGATCTGGAAGACACTGTCCGCCGAGGTGTAGACGATGGGCTTGCCTGTGGCCAGGTGCTCGGGGCCCAGCTCCTCGATGATCTCCGTGCCCGACGCCGGGCGATTGCCGAGGATCCCCCGCCCGATGGCTTCTTCGAAAGGCCCGATGACCTCGTCGGGGAACCCGTCCGGGTAGGTCGGGAAGGGCTGGTCGACCACAAGGCCCACCAGCTCCCAGTGCCCTGAGGTGGTGTCCTTGCCCGCCGACCGCTCGGCCATCTTGCCATGGGCCGCCGATGGCGAGGTCGCCGGCTCCACGCCGGCGATGGAGGTGATGTTCCCGAGGCCCATATGTGCCAGGTTGGGCAACTCGAGCCCGCCCACGGCTTGGGCGGTATTGGCTAGAGAGTTGGCCCCTTCGTCACCGTATCGGTGGGCGTCGGGGAGGGCGCCACAACCCACTCCGTCGAGGACGATGAGCACAGCTCTCACGAGGGGGGACCCTCCCCGGCCGGCGGCTCGGGGTCAGGGCGACCGTCGGGCATGGCGCGATCCTCGCGCGGGAAGGGCGGCCGTCGTCCCTGTCGCTCGCTCTCCAGGGCGAGCCGGATGGCATCGCGGTGCTCGCGGACGACGGGATCGGCGTCGTAGGCCGGATCGACGTTCTGCATGGCCTCCCAAGCCTGAACGTACCTGCCCTGCTTGTAGTAGATCCATGCCAGGGTATCCCAGTAGGCTGCCGCGAAGGGGCTGTCGGCCTCGGTGCGAGCCAAAGCCATCATGGCCAGCTCCTCGGCCTGGTCGAGGTGGATGCCCTCGACGGCGTAGTAGTAGGCGAGGTCGTTGTACGCCTGGGGGTCGTCGGGCTCAAGTAGCATGGCCTGTGCATAGGCCTCGGTGGCGGCTTCGGTGTCTCGCGATGCGGCGGCTGTAGAGCCGGTCAAAATGGCGAGGCCGTGGCCGGGTCTCAGCCGCAGGGCATCCAGAAGGTAGTGGGTTGCCAGGCGGTACTCGCCCTGGTCGGCGAGCCAGCGGCCGATCCGCTCCTCCATCCGCTGCCCCGGTCTGGCTCGAGCCACGGCGGCATCGAACTCGCTGCGGGCAGTCTGAATGTAGTCGTCGCTGGCCATGGCGCCCTGACGGATGACCAGCATGCCCAGGGCGGCGTTCTCCTCGGCTTTGCGGGATATGACGATGGCATCGCGAGTCTCGCTGGAAGAGAAGAATGCGATGATAGCGCCGAGGCACAGGCCCACGGCGATGAGATAGCCGATCCGGGGACGCCCCGGCCGCCTCCTACCCGTATCGGCGGGGGAGGGTGGTGGAAGCGTCGGTCTGGGGGTGAAGGATGTGGTCATCTTTCCATCGTCTGACGAAGTACGCGGCCGCCGTCTTCCAGGCACCGCCCCGTTCCGAGGACAACGCAGCTCAGCGCGTCCGAGGCGACGAGGCAGGGGATGCCCGTCTCGATGTTGATCAGGGCGTCCATGCCGCGGAGGTAAGCCCCGCCGCCGGCGAGCACGATACCGTGGCGCATGATGTCGGCCGCCAACTCGGGCGGAGTATGCTCTAAGGCAGTATGCACGGTATCGAGGATGGACCGCAAGGGCTCCTGGATGGCCTCTCGCACGTGATCGGCGGAGAGGATGACGCTTCGGGGGAGGCCTCGGACGATGTCTCGGCCCTTGACTTCCATCTCCAGGGGCTCTGAGAGGGGGTAGGCTGAGCCGACGGCGAGCTTGATGTCCTCGGCCGTGCGCTCGCCGATGAGGAGGTTGGCCTCGCGGCGGACGTACGCCTGGACCGCCTCGTCCATCTCGTCGCCGCCCACCCGGAGGGACTGGTGGTAGACGATGCCGCCCAGTGAGATGACGGCCACCTCGGTGGTTCCGCCGCCGATATCCACGATCATGTTTCCGGTGGCGTCCTCCACGGGCAGGCCGGCGCCGATGGCCGCCGCCATGGGCTCCTCGATGACTCCGGCGTCCCGGGCGCCCGCCTGATAGGCGGCCTCCTTAACGGCACGCCGCTCCACTTCGGTCACGCCCGACGGGATGCCGATGAGCACTCGGGGGTAGGACAGGAACCGGCGGGTCTGGACCTTGGAGATGAAGTAGGAGAGCATGGCCTGGGTGATGTCGAAGTCGGCGATAACGCCGTCGCGTAGCGGCCGGATGGCCACCACATTGCCCGGCGTGCGCCCGATCATCCGCTTGGCCTCTTCGCCCACCGCCAGGACTCGGTTGGAGTCGCGGTCGATGGCAACCACCGAGGGCTCGTTGAGGACGATGCCTTGCCCCACCACGTAGACCAGGGTATTGGCGGTGCCCAGATCGATGCCCATATCCACGGAGAGCTGGGAGAAGATTGAGCGGGAGTAGTAGCGCAGCACCTGCCGCCAGTCGGCGGCCACCCTCGGCCGCTCGTTGCGGCCGCCCCTTGGGGAGTAGAGGTCGGCGGACCTGCTGCGACTGCTCATCGAACTCCTCGTCTCCTCAAAGCAGCTTCAACCCAAGCCCCTCGAGCATGATACCGAGGCGATGAAGCGGCAGTCCGACCACGTTGAAATAGCAGCCCTCGATACTAGGCACGAGTAGGGAGCCGAACCCTTGTATGCCATAGGCTCCGGCCTTGTCAAGACTCTCACCCCTTGCCACATACGCCTGGGCCTGGGCTCGGGTGAGGGGTCGGAAGGACACCCGGGTGACCTCCACCGCCGCCCGGGGCTCCCGCAGCACGGCGCATCCCTCGCCCGGGACCAAGGCCACGCCCGTGAGCACCTCATGGGAGCGGCCGCCGAGGGAGAGGATCATCTCGACTGCATGGTCCTGGTCCGGCGGCTTCCCGAGGGACACGCCGTCCCGAACCACCAGGGTATCGCAGCCGATGACGACGGCCTTGGGGTGAGCTGCGGCGATGGCGGCGGCCTTCTCTTCAGCCAGCCGGGCCGCCGCCTGCATGGGCACCAGCCCCTGGGCGATTGCCTCTTCGTCGACGTGGGGGACGTCCACGGTAAAGGGCAGGCCCAGGCGGCCAAGGAGCTCCCGACGCCGAGGGGAGCCCGAGGCCAGCACGATGGGGCAGGTCACTCGGGGCTCCTGACGATGGCGATGGGGGTATGGCAGCTAGCGCAGGCGTCGGCATCGGTGAGCCCGGTGATCCGCGCGCCGAGGGCGGAGCGCTCGATGACCGTCTCGCCGCATCCGGGGCAGTGGGTATCCGACGCCTTGGGCCGGCGGGCGTTGCCGATGTACACGAAGTCGAGGTGCTCGGAGGCCCCCTCGTGGGCGGCGTCGAGCACCTCCATGGGCGTCTCGGGCGACTGCCACTGGTGCTGGGGGAAGTACCTCGAGAGGTGCAGCGGCACGTGGCGGCCGACCTCCTGGCTGAGCCACTGGGCCACGGCGACGGCGTCGTCCACGGGATCGGTATGGCCGGTCACGAGCAGCTTGGTGACCTCCAGATGACACTCGGCGCCGAACCGGCGGAGGGCTTCCAGCACGGGGTCGAGCCGGCCCCCACAGAGCTCTCGGTAAAAGGTGTCGTCCAGGCTCTTGAGGTCGACGTTGGCTGCATCGACCAGGGGGAGCAGCTCCTCCAGGGGCTGAGGCTCGATGTAGCCGTTGGTGACGAGAACGACCCGCATGTCGGCGTCCTTGAGTAGGCGCGCGGAGTCGTGGAGAAACTCGTACCAGATCAGCGGCTCGTTGTATGTGAAGGCCACGCCCAGATTGGCGGGCTCACGCTTGGCGGCTCGGAGCAGGTCGTCGGGGGTTAGGGTGCGGCCCCCGAGTACGTTTTGGGAGATCTCGTAGTTCTGGCAGTACTTGCACGAGAAGTTGCAGCCCCATCCCCCAATGGAGAGGATGTCCCGCCCCGGATGGAAATGGTAGAGAGGCTTCTTCTCGATGGGATCGAGGGCCATGGAAGCGAAGATACCGTAGGTGAGGGCCCGCAGCTCCCCGCCCCGAACGCCCCGGACGCCGCAGCGCCCCACCTCGCCCTCCTGGATAACGCAGCGATGGGGACAGAGGCCGCAGCGAACTCGGCCGTCGTCGCGCCTCTCGGCGAAGCGGGCGGCATGTCCTTCGGCAGAGCTGAGTGAGATGGGTAACGCCTCCTAATTCGCGTTCTCACGCCCCGGCTGGAGGTGCTCGGTGAGGAAGGAGTTCAGGGTGATGAGAGCCTGGAACTGGTCGCTCTCATGCTCGAGCATGTGGCCCGACTCCTGGTACACGACCACTTGCTTGGGCTCGGGCACCAGCTCCGCTAGCAGCTTGCCCGCAGGCTCGTACGGGACGACCTGGTCCTGGCCGCCGAAGATGAGCAGCGCCGGAGCACTGATGTGGGGGGCGAAGTACTTGGGGTCGGAGCTCTGGAGCAAGCTGGCCAGAGCGTGAGGATCGAGATTGCCGCGGTCACGGGCCGTCTCGGTGAGCTGGCTGTTCCCGAGGATCGCGGCCCAGTCGGCGCCGCCGACGACGAGCGCGGTGCAGGCGAGGCGGTCGTCCACGCCGGAGAACACGGTGCCCAAAATGGCGCCGAGGGATACCCCGGCATAGCCGATGCGTCCGGGGTCGACTTGATCGATGGTAAGCAGAAGGTCGGTGGCGCGGCGCAGGTCCTTTACGGCTTGGGTCGTGCCGTCGGTAACCTGTTGCAGATAGCCCAGCATCTGGTCTGCTTCGAGATCGCCGAGGCCGCCGTCGGCCAGCTCCTCCAGATCCTGATCGGCCCGCTCGCCATGGACGGGGAAGTCGATGATGATGCCTGCGAAGCCGTTCTGGAGCAGGATCATGAGGGCGCTCTTGTATGCCGGCTCGTCTTTGCTTCCACCCAGCCCGTGGCCGAAGATGACCGCGGGATAGGGTCCGTCGCCGTAGGCGTCGGCCGAAGGCAGTCCGACCAGGGCGGGTACGCGCACGTCGCCCAGGCTGTCGAACTCGACCCGGACGGGCTCGCCGTTGGCCTCCAAGGGCTCGTCCCACTCGGCATTGAGGGGGAGGTCATCGCGGTACTCGTAGGTGGCCGCAAGGTCCTCGTAGGTGACTTCGCCCTGCTGGGCCGAGGCGGCGGCGACGAGGCCGGGGAACAGCAGCACATCGATGACCAGGGCGCTCAGGCGGCTCAAGGGCGGCATGTTCGATCACTCTCCCCTTTGTGTGGACGTCCGGGGTACGCGCGTGGCTCCACTGAGGCCACGAGACGCAGACGGCCCGACTCCTGGGAGCCGGGCCGCAAAGGTTCGGCGCAGAGGTTCGGGCGGCCTACTCGTCCTCGTCGTCGGCTCCGGCGCCCACGAGCTCCGCGTCTTCCTCGGCCGGATCGGACTCGGTTTCGCCGAGGATCTCCGCAACGGTCTTGCCGCGCAGATCAGCGACCTTCTGAGCGTCCCAGAGGCTCTTGAGGCACTCGAAGGCGGCGGCCGCATTGTTGACGGCGGTATTGGCGCCGAGGCACTTGCTGAGGATGTCGTTGATGCCCGCCAGCTCGACGATGGCGCGCACGGCACCGCCGGCGATGACGCCCGTTCCGCGGGAGGCGGGCTTCATGAAGACGATGGCTCCGCCCACGCGCTTCTGGACCTGGTGGGGTATGGTCACGCCGTCCAGAGGAATGCGCCAGAGGTTCTTCTTCGCCTTGTCGAAGCCCTTGGCGATGGCGTCGGGCGTGGCCCGTGCCTTGCCGGTGGCGAATCCAACAACGCCGTCCTTGTTGCCGACGGCAACCAGGGCCCGGAAGCTGATCAGGTCTCCGCCCTTGACGGTCTTCTTTACTCGGTCGATGTGGATGACGCGCTCCTCGAACTCTTGGTCGCGCAGCTCGTTCAGGCTGACTTTCTCACTCATATGGTGTAATGCTCCCGTTGTGTGTTTGGCTGCCCTCGGCCGCGGCGACGCTCGGCTACCACGGGTACGTCTCCAAGGGCGACTTGTAACAGTAGCACAGGGGACTAGGGCGGCGCAAGGCTCGGAGAGCCAAATGAGGGCGAAGCGCCTTGCTCGGCGGGCCGGGGTGTGGTATCGTTCGGTCTTGCGTGTCCCCCATGGGACATGTGCGAGCACGGAGCGCAGCGACTGTGGAGGTACCGAAAGCCATGTCCCGGGTATGTGAAGTCTGCGGCCGCAAGCCGGTAACCGGACACCAGATCAGCCACGCCGACAACCGCACCAAGCGGCGCTGGCTGCCGAATCTGCAGAAGGTCCGCGTCCACACCGCCGGCGGCGGCGTCAAGCGGATGAAGGTATGCACGCGGTGTATCAAGTCCAACAAGGTGGTCAAGGCCCCGCGCGGCAAGCGTAATCCGCTCGTCGTGGAGTAGCGAGGGCAACCTCATTCCGCCCCATCGGTCCCCGGGCCCGGCTCATCGGTCGGGTCCGGATTCGTCTCCGGCTGCCCGTGCCACTCGCCGAGCTTCGGCGCCAGCAGAACCACCACCAAGTACAGACCACAGCCGACCAGCAAGGTGCGGGTGAAGCCGAGCTCCCGGGCGCCCAGCATGGCAAGGACGCTGCCGGCGGTGGAGAGCACCCCATTGACCCCCCATGCCCTAGGCGTCAGCCGGGGAAACAGCCGCGCCGACAGCCGCAGGCCCGATGGGAAGGGCACGCCCAGGGCCACCCCCAAGGGGAACAC
>WJIW01000185.1 GCA_014730065.1 Armatimonadia bacterium
CCCATACGATCTCCGAGCCAATGACGAGGACCAGAACCTCCGCCGACACCCCGGACTCCGATTCGGTGACGGTGATGCCTGCTGCGCCCTCAGCGACGCCCGAGACCTGACCAGCGGCATTCACCGTGGCCACCCCGGTTTTGTCGCTCGAGAAGGTCCATGTGTCGCCCACGAGAACGGTAGTGCCCTCATTGTTGGTCGCTTGAGGCGTCAAAGTTACCGACCCGCCCACCTCCATGGAAGATGGCGATGGTGAGGCCGATACCGACGTGATGGTGGACGCCATGGACAGGTTCACGGTGTTGACCTGGTCGGCCACGATCGTCTTCGTGGTGGTGCCCGTCGCCTGCGCGGTGCCAGAGGCATCGCTCTCGGGGTAGGCGGACGCGGACACGGTATAGCTGATCCCCGCTTCCAGGTTCTCGATCAATGCCGTGGGACTGGCGGGGGTCAGGACACGGGTCGCGGCCGTGGTGCCGGCCTCGGTCGCCGTGACGATCACCTCTACGCTCTGGGAAGCCGCGGGCACTAGCTCCGCCGAAGCCTCGGGCCACTCGACCCGTACGAGCATGGTCCCCACGTTCGCCGCCGGTCCTTCGGCGGGTCCCGCCGAGGCACAGCCCGCCATCACTGTGATTACGAGGGAGATGAATGCTGCTCCCGCCAGTACGGCCACATGCGTCTTCTGCCTAGCTCGCATCCGAGATCACCACTTCCATGTCTCCTGCCGGGTAGACTTCGATCGACACACTCCGCTGAGCCGAGAGGCCTGTCCCGTCGTCCACGGTGCATGTGACCAAGTAGTTGCCATCGACCCTGGGGGCCGTGTAGGTAACCGTGGATCCAGACCCCGAGACGCTTCCGCTGGCGGCGGACCAAGAGTAGCTCAGGGTGTCGCCATCGGGATCGCTCGCCGTGGCCGTAAGCTCCGCCGTCGCGCCTGTGGCGATACGCGTGGGCTGGGCGGACAAGGAGCTGATGGAGGGCGCGGCGCTCACCTCCGCAGCCACGCTGACGGTAAAGGTGCCGCCGCTGGTGCTGACGGTGACGGTGCCCGTGTGCGTGCCCGTCGCCAGACCGGACCGGTCGACGGTCACGGTGACCGTCCCATCCCCCGAGCCGCTCGGTGGGGTGGCGCTGATCCATGCCGCGGGTGCGCTCACGATCCAGGCCAGGGTTCCGGTCCCCTCGTTGCTAACAGTGAAGGTGAGGGTCGAGGTGCCCCGTCCGAAGTCCAGGGCCAGGGGCGCCACGCTCACGTCGGTCGCCGCCTCGACGCTCACCGCGACGGTCGCCGTCGTGCCATCGGAGGCAGTCACCGTCAGCGAGCCCGAGCTCTGGGCCTGGGTTAGGGCCGCACGGTCGATGGTTACAGTCACCGTTCCGCTACCTGTGCCTTGGGCCGGCTCAACGGTGATCCAGTCCTGTTGTGTGCTCACCGTCCAAGTCAGTGGGGAGTCCGACTCGTCGGTCACCTCGAAGGTCAGCGTCGAGGTATCGGTGCCGAAGTCGAGGGACGTAACCGACACCGAGAGGCCATCGGCCACCGGTGTGGCGGCTCCTCCGCAGCCGATAAGGCTGCCGATCAGGGCCAGAATGGCCACCAGGCCACCAGTCGCTGGCAATGGGTTTGCTCGTGTCAATGAGGTGCTCCCTTCGTGTGCGCCACCGCCGTGGGGTTCGCGACCCCCGCGGCAGAAGGCCAATTCCACTAACCAAGAGACCCCCCACAGCGTTATGTTACGCCTAGAATTGGATCTCCCGTCCGCCACCTCGCGGACGGATCCTCCCGGCCGTACTGAAGGACGAGGCAGACCCGAGCAGAAGCCACACGTATGCCCAAGTCACCCAGTATCCTGCTCATGATGTGCGACCAGCTCACGGCCTCAATGCTATCGGTCTACGGCGGGCCGGTGGCCACACCCAACTTGGACCGGCTGGCTGCGAGAGGTGTGCGGTTCGACAACGCCACTTGCCCCACCCCTTTCTGCTCGCCATCGAGAGCCTCGCTGATCACAGGCCTCTACCCCCACACCCACGGGATTCGGACCAACGTGAACAGCCGCGACTACCCGGCCATCGCCCGCCGGCAGACGGTGCACGATGAGGGCATTCTGCGGTCCGACGTGACGACCGACCGGATCCTCCATGCAGCCGGTTACCGAACCCATCACCACGGCAAGTGGCATCTGCTCGACGATGACCTGCCCTACTACCCGGACATGTATACCGAGCATGGCGCCTACGCCGAGGAGATGTTCGAGGAGTTCGCCCGGGTTCGTCAGCGACCGCGCGATGCGTGGATGGACTGGTACGACTGGGCCCTGCCCACCACCCGAACGCCGGCCTTCGAGCGGGCCGTCGCCTCCGTCCCCCAGGACTGGCAGGGCAGACACTACCGGGACTTCTTGGGCAAGATGGGCCGCCTGGAGCTGCCCGAGGAGAAGACCTTCGATCACCGGGTCGCCGATCACACCATCGCGGCCCTCGAGGCCGTGGGCGACGCCCCCTTCTCCATCACCTGCTCCTTCAACTGGCCCCATGACCCCAACGTCGCTCCCGGTGCGGAGTACGACGCCATCGATCCGGCCGACATGACCCGGGCTCCGAACTGGAGCCACCTGGAGCCGCGCTTCGAGAACGACCTCTCACGAGCCATCGTGACCGGCCTGGGCGAGACGGGGGCTCGGGAGTTCCTGCGCATCTACACAGCCTGCGTTCAGTTCATCGACAGGCAGGTCGGACGGGTCCTTGACGCCCTCGAGGCTTCGGGACGGGCCGAGGACACGGTAGTCGTCTTCACGGCCGACCATGGCGACATGGCCGGTGGACACGGGATGGTCTGGAAGAGCACCACTGCCTTCTACGACGAGATCGTCCGCGTCCCACTCATCATCGCAGGTCCGGGCGTGACCGAGCGGGGCGCAAGTGGGCGCGAAGTCTCACTCTGTGATCTCATGCCGACCCTTCTCGAACTGACTGGGCAGGAGACTCCGTCGGAGTGCCAGGGCCACAGCCTGGTGCCGGACCTCACGGGCGGGGCCGTTCCTGATGATGATCCCGGCTGGCGCCTGAGCGAGCGTCTGGCCGTGGCGCCCGATCACGCCAGGGCCCCGCACCCCGGCATGGCCGGCAGCTTCATGCTCCGCGGCCATGGGATGAAGTACATCCGGTATGCCGACGGCGGCGAGTACCTGTACGACCTGCTCCACGACCCCGGCGAGACCAGCAACCGCACGGAGATGCCCGAAGCATCCCATGACCTGAACAGATGCCGAGAGGCGCTCGACCAGGTGCTGACGGAGACCGAGTGGCCCGCCGAGAGTGCATGATGCGCCTCGGCTCGGGACCGGCCGGAGGGAGCATCGAATGACCGACACACCTGGCCGGAGCCATGGGCATACCTTCGTACCAGGCCTCGAGCTGAGTCGGCTCTTCTACCAGCAGGAGGTCCGCTCGATCCTGGACCATGCCTACCCGGACCTGGTCCACTCGGCCGGGCTGCTGGGGCCCGGGTCGGAGGTGCTGGGGCTCGACACCGAGATGTCGATGGATCACGGCTGGGGTCCCAGGCTACTGCTGTTCCTCTCGGAGGCAGAGCACGAGGAACATGCCGGGACGCTGAATGCCATTCTGGAGGACCGGCTGCCCTCGGAGTTCATGGGTCTGTCGATACG
>WJIW01000186.1 GCA_014730065.1 Armatimonadia bacterium
GCCATCACCGACCATCACGGCCTCTATGGGATGGTCCGCTTCGAGGCCGCGGCCCGGAGGCTGGGAATCAAGCCCATCTTCGGTACCGAGCTGACGCTGACCGACGAAGCCCACCTGGTGCTACTGGCACGGAATCAGGCTGGACTTCGGAATCTCTGCAAGATCATCACCCGCGCCCATCTGGATTCGGAGTACACCCGTCCCCGGGCCGATCTGAATGTCATCGCCGAGCATCAGGAGGGACTGTTCATCCTCACCGGATGTCACCGGGGCCCCGTCTACCGGGCTCTTCGGGAGGAGGGTGTGGAGTCGGCCCGGGCCGTGGCCCGGCGGCTCAAGGGCTTATTCGGGCCCGATAAGCTGTTCATCGAGATGCTTCAGGTGCTCGAGCGGTTCGATGAGAATCAGGACAACCACCGCCTGGCGGGGATCGCCGAGAGCCTGGGCCTCCGGACCGTGGCCACCAACGATGTGCACCAGGCGGAGCGTGGCGACTATCCCATTCAGGATACTCTCTCGTGCATCCGGTTGATCCAGCGCGTCACTCAACCCAGCCCCGAGCGATTCGGGAATGCCGAGCGGTTCGTGAAGTCCGAGCGGGAGATGGGGGAGCTTTTCGGGGAGTTCCCCGAGGCGGTGCGCAATGCCGAGTACATCGCCCGTCAGTGCGACGTGACCCTGGAGAGTCCCCAGTGGCGGCTGCCCAAGGTGGAGACCCCCATGGGCGTCTCGGCCATGACCCTTCTGAAGCGGCTAGCGAGTCAGGGGTTGGAGCGAAGACTTCGCGGCCGCGCCGGGCCCGAGTACGAGGATCGCTTGCACCAGGAGCTGGCCCTCATCGAGGAGATGGGGTTCGTCGATTACTTCCTCATCTGCCACGACATCGTGCGGGCCGCACGCTCCATGGGGGTCCGCACCACAGGCCGGGGCTCGGCGGGGAACTCGCTGGTGGCCTTCGCCCTGGGCCTGGTCGCGCCCGACCCCATCGAGCATGGCATGATCTTCCAGCGGTTCATGAACCGGGAGCGCCGGGAGCTGCCCGACGTGGACATCGACTTCTGCTCCCGCCGGCGGGACGAGGTGCTGGACTACGTGTATCAGCGCTATGGTGAGGATAACGTGGCCGCCGTAGCCACCCTGAACACCTTCCGGGCCCGGTCGGCGATTCGCGAGACGGCCAAGGCCTTGGGCTACTCGCCCGAGGAGATCGATGAGATCGCCCGGGTCTTCCCCTTCCTCTCGACCCGCAGCCTCAGAGAATCCTTCGAAAGCACCCCCGAGATACGCAACTTCAACCTGGACCTGGAGGCCATCTCCCGGGTCGTCCGGCTCGCGGACAAGATCACGGGCTACCCAAGGCATCTGGGGATCCATGTGGGAGGCATCGTCATCTCCGACCGGATCCTCACCGACTATGTGCCCCTCCAGTGGTCGGCCAAGGGGATCGTGATCTGCCAGTTCGACAAAGACGATGTGGAGGCCCTGAAGCTGGTGAAGCTCGACCTGCTGGGCCTGCGGATGCACTCGGCCATGGAGCGGTGCTTGGACCTGGTCGAGGAGCGTACCGGGCTTCGGCCGGACATCGACAGCGTTGCCCTGGATGACACCAAGACCTACGAGCTGATGCAGGAGGCCAAGACGGTGGGATGCTTCCAGCTCGAGAGCCCCGGCGAGCGCAGCCTCCAAGCCCGGCTCCGGCCACGGATCTTCAAGGACGTCATCGCCAACATCTCTCTCTTCCGCCCGGGGCCCGTGCAGGCGGACATGGTCACGCCCTTCGTGGAGCGGCGGAACGGCCGGGAGCCGGTGAATCTGCCCCACCCCTCCCTGGAGCCGATCCTGGGGGAGACCTATGGGGTGATCACCTATCAGGAGCAGGTGCTTCAGGTGGCCAATGCCGTGGCGGGGTTCAGTCTCGCCGAAGCCGATTCGCTCCGCCGAGCCATGACCAAGCACATCTCCGAGGAGAAGCTGGCGGAGATCAGGGACCGCTTCCTGTCGGGGGCCGAGGAGAGGGGCTATGGGAAGGAAGACGCCGAGGGGATCTTCCGGCAGATCCAGGGGTTCGCGGCCTATGGATTCTGCAAAGGCCATGCGGCATGTTTCGGCCTCATCGCCTATCAGAGCGCATACCTGAAAGCACACCATGCCGCCGAGTTCCTCGCCGGCGTGCTCTCGAACCAGCCCATGGGCTACTACCCTGCGCGCACCCTGATCGAGGACGCCAAACGCTTCGGTATCCCGATTTTGCGTGTGGATGTGAATCGTAGCGAGGTGCAGTACTCCACCGAAGGGGACGCGGTCCGCATCGGCCTGATCCAGGTGCGGAATCTCTCGGAGCGGTCGAAGGATGAGGTCGTCGCGGAGCGGGAGCGGGGCGGGCGGTATGGGTCTGTGCTGGAGTTCTGCCGGCGGGTGCGGGTGGATCGCGATTCCCTGGAGAACCTCATCCTCTCCGGTGCCTTCGATGAGCTGCCCGCCTACGGGAGCGAGCCCGAGCCCCGCTACATGGAGCTTCCTAGTGGGGTCACCGATTCCCACCAGCCGACCTTGGTGCGCGCCGACGCCTTGCTCCATCGGCGCCGCCTGCTTTGGATGCTTCCCTTCATCCTTCGAGCGGCGGGCCCGGGGGAGGGTGAGCAGCGGATGCTGCCTGACATGGGGCCCGACCTGCACGAGCGCGAGCGACGGATCCTGGAGAGTCTCGGGGAGATGCCCGATGTGGAGGATCTCGCGAACCTGTCGGCCGCGCGGATGGAGAAGGAGCTGATCATGGCGGATTACACCGCCCTGCATCTCTCACCCTTGAGGCATCCCCTGGCGCTGGTCCGGCCGAGGCTGGAGCGGGAGGGGGCCGTTCGGAGCCTGGACATGCTGGGGATCGAGCAGGGAAGACGGGTTCGGTCGGCGGGGGTGGTGGTCTCCCGCAACCGGCCCCCCACCAAGAGTGGGCGTACCGTGGTCTTCGTGACCCTGGAGGATGAAGTCGGGCTCTTCGATGCCGTGGTGTTCGAGGAGACGTACAAGCGGACGCGCCACGTGCTCTTCGGCCACGATACGCTGATGGTGGAGGGGAGGCTGGACCGGCCGGGCGGCACGGCGGTCTCACTGATGCTCGACAAGGTCCAGCCCCTGAACCCCTTCGAAGGAGGGAAGGCCCGGCCCGACTTGGGAGCCGGACCGGGCGATCACTCCGGGGTGCGGATCAAGGGCCAGCGCATCCACTGCACGGAGCAGGATGACCCGGCCACATGGGCTCCGCGGAAGATGTAGCGTGTCCCAACCCCTATCTCAGCCGCCTGGCGATGGTGCGGCCCAGGCTCAGGTAGCGCCCAGCATCGGCCTCCAAGACGTGCGCCTCACTGGGGAAGATGTTGGTGCCTGCCATCTCCGTCGCAACCTCCCAGTCGCGCCACATCTTCCAAGCCTCGGGCAGATGATCGCTGGTGTGAACGTCCACCAGGCCCGTCCTCTGCCAGAGGTGGTGCCACCACTCGGGTGTGTGGAAACACCAGCAGTCATCGGCCCAGAAGCCTCCGCCGAAACCCGGCTTGGCGTTGATATGCTCGGGCACGCCATCCTCGAAGTCCTTCACCAGGGCGGGGTAGACGATGCCGATTTCGCCGCCCACCTTGACCAGCTTCCGGAAGCCGATGAGGTACAGGTCATCGGTCCCGTAGTACTGGTAGCTGTCGACACTCACGATGGCGTCGAAGAACCCCTCGGCGTACGGCAGGCTCCGGGCCTCGGCGTGCATCGGGAATACCTGGTCATCCACGCCATGCTCCCTGAATCTCTCCAGGTTCTCGGTGGCCGGGATCCACAGGTCGTTGGCGAAGACCTGGACATCGAACTCCCTGGCCAGGAAGACCGAGCTGAGTCCCTTGCCGCAGCCCATATCCAGAACGCGCATGCCGGGCCGCAGATCCATCTTCTCGCACAGCCACTCCGTCAGCCAGAGGGCGTTGGGGCCCATCTGGCTCTCGAGCTGCCACTGCTTGTCGTACTTGGCCGACCGCGGGTACTCGGGCCGGTCCATGAGTTTGGTAACGCGCGGATCGAGATCGCTCAACGTAGTCTCCAATCGGGTCTGTGCCAGCCGGAGCCGGCGAAGCGGTACAGGCGTCACGGCGCGAGCACCATGCCCGACGGGGAAGTCAGTTGATTGCTTGGGCTAGACTAACGGAGGCTTCCCCGCAGGATGGGCGTGGGCCGCGCCTCTGGTAC
>WJIW01000187.1 GCA_014730065.1 Armatimonadia bacterium
GAGCGGGGAGTCGCCGCCGCTGGCATGGACCAGGCGCCCCTCCGCCGCGACCGTGGCGCGCAGGGGGCCCTCGTCCAGCACATCCATCCGAGAGGCCGGGCCTAGGCGGTATTCGAAGGCCTCCCCGCCGAGCTCCCCTACAACCTCGACGGCGAGATCGCCCAGGAGCCTCTGCCCTTCGGCGGTGGCGATGCTGGCGAGGGGGGCCGCGTCCGAGCCCTCCACCACGATCCGCCCGGTCTCCACTCGGTAGGCGTCATCCCGGGTCTCGATATGGAGGGCCTGAGCCGGCGGAGGCGTGGCTTCGGCGCCCGCCGCCACTTCGACGCGGTCTCCCCTCGCGTGGAAGTCCAGCAGGGCCCATCGTGCAGAGCCATCGTCCCATCGAGCGGTGATCCGGGCCTGGAGCGGAACGGGCCGCTCGCCCGGCCCCAGGACACTCAGGTCGGCGGCTTCGGTGACCCAGCCCCTGGGTAGGGGCACGCCCGTCCGGATCAGCTCGCCTTCCTCCAGGTCGGCGGGCAGGTACAAGGGGAAGCGGCCGCGATGTAGCCACTGGGCGTACTGGCGCTCCCACTCAAGCGTCGCGGGTGGCGTGGCCGATGCCGCGACCTGGTCCCTGGCCTCAGCGAGGACGGCCACCGGGTCATATGCCGCATCGGCGGGATCCTCGTCCATGGCGCACCGGAAGCCGAGGAAGTCGTGCTTGCCGTACGGGAGCACGCGGGCGCGCTGGGCGCAACGGCCGCTGTTCTCGATGCCGTAGTAGTAGACACAGCCGCCGCCGCGCATCACTTTGTACTTGCGGCCATAGTGGACGGAGGGCTGGCCGTTGCCGGGGTAACGAAGGTGCCAGTCGGCGGTCCATTCCCAGGCATTGCCCGCCATGTGCAGGCAGCCATGGGGCGAAGCGCCGTCGGGGCGGGAGTCCACGGGCTCGGCGGGGTTGTCTCCGGCGAGATTCCGGAGGGCCTCTACGTCGGCCTGGCCCCAGGGGTACCGCCGGCCGTCGTCTCCTCGGGCCGCACGCTCCCACTCCGCCTCGGTGGGGAGCCGCTTGCCGGCCCAGATGGCGTACTCCATGGCTTGGAACCAGGTGACGTTGGTCACCGGGAGCCCCTCGGTGCCCTGGGGCGGTGTGGGGCCTCCCCATTGGATGGGAGCATCGGCGCCGGTATCGGCCACGTACGCGGCGAACTCGGCGTTGGTGACCTCGTGACGATCAATGTAGTACCCGGCCGTCCGGGCGCGGTGGAGGGGACGCTCCTCGGGTGAGCCCTGATCGGACCCCATCCAGAACTCGCCCCCGGGCACGTGTACCATACCGTCGGGTGGGGCGGCCCCCGCTCCACGACACAATGCTCCGACGACGAGCAGCAGCACGGCTATCCTCAAGTCCAAGTGGGTCCACTCCTTCGTCCCCGGCCTCGCCCGCAGCGGGTGCGGAATCCTGAGTTCGCCGCGCTTGCTCCGGGCTCTTTCCCGTCGGAGCATCGGGGGGAGCGGCGTAGGTATTGGATGGTGCCTCCCGAACCAGTCACCCAGTGCCGTAAGGGAGGATCCGTATGCCCTGCGCCGTGGTCATCTGTGCGGGACTAGCAGCCATCTCGACTCCCCTCGACGAGAGACGCATCGCCTTGCTCGAGATGGCGGACGAGTTCCATGTGGTGGAGGGCCCATCGGAGGAGCTGCCAGAGCCGAACCTGCTGCTCGAAGTCAGCCCCGATGAGCGCGCGGAGATGGAGAAGGCCCTCACCATCTTCGCCCTCCAGGACCTGGGCATGGCCGGCGCCGAACGCACCGATGAGGCCAACCGGATCCTACGGGCATCGCTGGCCTCGGTGCAGGTCTCGGAGGCGGGGCACATGAGGGGGCAATACGCCCGGGCATGGAACCACCGAGTCCGGTCGCTGGCCGTGCGGCTGTATGCCCTCTATGCCGACCGTCTGGATGAGGACGTGCGCGCGGAGTTCGAGCGACGCATGGGCTTCATGGTCGCGCCACCCCAGACCCGGAGCAGCGAGAACATCCGGCTCACCTGCAACTCCGCCTACCTCCTCTCCCATGAGCTGCTCGGGCGCGGGGACGAGCCAACCTACGCCCAGGTCCGGGGGTGGCTCCTGGACTTCATGCGCGCCCGAGGTCAGGACGGATGGCACGAGTGGGGCTCGAGCTACTCGGTGTGGAGTCTGGGGGCCGTGCAGAACCTGGCGGAGCTCTCGCGGGACGCCGAGGTGCGCGAGCTGGCGCTGATGCTCGTGGATTACACCCTGGCCCAGATGGCCGGGTTCTGCCTCGACGGCTCCTTCTGCTCGGGGGCGGTCCGACGCTACCGCCACTGGACGAACGGTTACTTCGAGCCCCAGAGCATCATCGCCAGCACGCTGTTCGGCGGGGAGGTGCGTCCAAGCTGGTTTTGCTTCGTCGAGTGGGCGGTCTCCGGCTACGCGCCGCTGTTGTCGGTGGCGAGGTTGTACCACACTCCGCGGCCTTTCGAGGCGAGGCTGAGCACGGGAGGGCATCCATGGCGCTACCGGGCACGGGTGACCGACGGCTATGCCATCTCCACCATGCAGGTGCTCGATACCCGCTATCTCGCACTGCCGTCTGGGGGTACGCACGACATCGTGGGGTGCTTCGTGCAGTCCGGCGCCGATCCGGCGGAGCATGTGGTGCCCTACGGCCACCAGATGGAGGGCGGCCCCCGTAAGCGCCGGAACGCGTCGGAGCGCTACTTCGGGTACGATAACGTGGCCTTCGCCAATCAAGGTGGCCGGGTCCACGCCATCTGGGCGAGCGGAGGGGTAGACGACGTGGCCATCCGCCTGTTTCACACACCGGCATTCCGCGCCACCATTGAGGGGGGCTGGGCGTTCCTCAGCGACGGCACCACCTACGTGGCGTGGGCGCCCACCGTGGGTGACCCGATCCTGGATCCGGAGTCCGGCACCTGGAATGATCCCGAGACCCTCGGAGCGTGGCTCCGGTCCACCCACGTACCGGGGCCCGAGGGCGAGACCGCAGTCATCGAAGTCGGGAGTGCCGTTGAGTTCGGATCGTACGAGGCCTTCAGAGAGGACCTCACTAGCCGCAATCCGCGGCCCCGGGTGGACGGCGAGGGATGGGTATCGTACACCGCCCGGGACGGCAGCGAGCTGGAGTTCGGCCCCGCCGGCGCGCGAGTGGACGGAGCGAGCGTATCCTTGGAAGGCTGGCCGCGCGCGGAGATGCCGGGGCTGGCCGATTACGAGCTGACGGTGCCGGAGGGCACGGTACGTTTCGACTTCGCCGCCGGCGAGATGTCGGGCGACCTGGGCCGCATGGAGCATGAGATCGTCTTCGGAGAGGCGAGGTAGTCGGTGAGCGAGCTACGCAGCATGATCGAGCGGTACAGCCAGGACAAGGAAGCCCTGGAGCGGTTCTACGATGTGCCCCACTCCCGAGTCTCCATCGATCGGCGCCGGAGCTTCGCGGAAAGCTGGGGCGAGGCTCTGTCGGAGCTGGGTTTCGAGGGGCTGGGAGTGGATGGCCGGGTCGACTACCATCTGCTCCAGAACCACCTGGACGGGGAGCTCGCGAACCGGGAGGTGGAGGAGTCGCGGCTGACCGAGGTGACCGAGGTCCTCCCCTTCCTGCCCGACTTGGTCCGTCTGGAGGAGGATAGGCGCGCGATGGCGCGGCTGGGGTCCGAGGAGACGGGTCGGCGACTGGGTGAGATCGCGGTTCGGGTCGCCCAGACGGCGGAGGCGCTGGACCCAGAGGAGTCCTCGGCTTCCCCGTCCCTCCCGCGCCTGGAGCGCGCCCGGCAAGCCCTGGAGGCCGTGCTCCCCCTGCTGAAGTCGTGGCGCACGCATTACGCGGGCTACCGACCCGAGTTCGACTGGTGGCTGCGCGCCCCGTACCGCAAGGTCAGGAAGGGGCTGAAGTCGTGTCTGAAGGCGGTCAAGGCGAGGTTGGATGACGACCAGCTCGTCGGTGACCCCATAGGCCGTCCGGCACTGGAGCGCGCCATCGGTCATCAGTACATTCCCTACGGGCCCGAAGACTTGATTGCCATGGGAGAGCGTCAGATGGCGTGGTGCACCGAGAGGATGCTCGAGGTCTCCCGGGAGCTTGGATGTGGTGACGACTGGAAGGCCGCCCTGGAGAAGGTCAAGGACCGCCACGAGCCCCTCGGCCGGCAGCATGAGCTGGTCGAGGACCTTGCTCGGGAGGCGATCGAGTACGTCGATGAGCACGTGCTCGTGACCGTCGACGCCCTCTGCCGCGAGACGTGGACCATCGATATGATCGACCAGGAGGGCCAGAAGCGTCTGCCTTTCCTGGGGTACGGGGGCCAGAAGATCCTGGTCTCCTACCCCACCCGGGGCATGGACCTGGAGGCCGCCCAGATGGCCGTCCGGGCCAACAACGAGCACTTCACTCGCGCGGTGACCCACCACGAGCTCATCCCCGGCCATCACCTCCAGATCTACATGGCCCAGCGGCATCGGGCGTACCGCCAGGTGTTCCGCACACCTTTCCTCTCCGAGGGCTGGTGCCTACACTGGGAGCTGTTGCTGTGGGATCGAGGCTTCGCCCGTGGGCCCGAGGACCGGGTGGGGATGCTGTTCTGGCTAATGCACCGCTGCGCTCGCATTGGCGTCTCGCTCAGGTTCCACCTGGGCGAGATGTCGCCCGATGAGATGGTGGACCATCTCGTGGAGCAGGTGGGCCATGAGCGTGATGCGGCGCGCAGCGAGGTCCGCCGTTACATCGGGGACGCCTATGGGCCGCTTTACCAGTGCGCGTACATGATCGGAGCCCTGCAGATGCGGGCGCTGTACCGCGAGCTGGTCACCGAAGGCGAGCTGGGTGACCGTGACTTCCACGACGCGGTCCTGCGGCAGGGCCCCATCCCCATCGAGCTGCTGCGAGCGGGGCTGAGACGGGAGCTTCTCGCCCCAGACCACCGAGCCAGTTGGGAGTTCGGGGGGTAGTGGCACAAACGGAGAGCTGCTAACCTGTGGAAGGTCGCCCGGGCCGTGCAGACGAATGCCCTGGTTCGGGTTGGGGGCCTACAACGCGGGTTGTCGAGAGGACTGTACTGAATCCGGTCCTGGTGAGCACTGTGTATTAGAAGGCGTTGCGGAGGTAGGCCACTGACCACCGCTGTTCTGTCCTCACTCCGCACTTCGCAAACACATCATCGCGCCCACTCCGGGGAGCATCGCTCTTCGGTGGTCGATAGGGCCCGGCGCAGCGCGCCTGGCTCACAAAATCTGATAGGGAGTGTGCAAACTTGAGATCACGCAAGGCCTTCACACTCATTGAGTTGCTCGTAGTTATTGCCATCATAGCCATTCTGGCGGCAATTCTGTTCCCCGTATTCGCCAAGGCTCGCGAGAAGGCGCGGCAGACGTCGTGTCTCTCCAACGTGCGGCAGATCAACACGGCGTTCCTGTCCTATGCTCAGGACTACGACGAGAGACTACCGTCGATGCCGGTCGTCTGGCCCGACTGGATCGGCCAGGACCAGTGGCCGGGCAGCATCGCATGGCAGGGCCCCTTCACCCATGCCATTATGCCCTACATGAAGAACGAGCAGATCCTCCAGTGCCCCAGCGATACCGAACACGACCGTTGGGATGGGGCCAACGGGATCAGCTACGGCTACAACGAGTACTTCTACAACTCGCACTACGGACTCAGCAAACTCGGCTCCATTCGCCAGCCCTCCAGTCAGCTACTGCACGTCGAGTCTTTCGCGGGCGGTATCGTGAATGACTGGGACACAGGCGGGCCAGCTCCCGCCGACGGGATGACCCGGATCCGGTACGGCGGTTGGGCCCCCTGGGCGGCGCACCACAACGAAGGCCAGAACGTTGGCTATGCCGACGGCCACGCGAAGCTGATGATGAAGAATGCAGTGAAGAGTAACTGCCTCGCCGTAGGCTGGACAGGGCCGGACAACTGGCAGTACCCGATCGTCTACCCGCCGGCTCGCCTACCGTAGGCAGATGCCTGTCGGTCTTTAGACTATCGAGTCGCTAGCACTCGATCTTGAAAGGGAGATGGCCAAGTGAAGTCGAGGATGGCTCTGCTTACCGCCGTTGTTTCGCTGTTCGCCCTCGCGCTCGTGGGCGGCTGCTCGGACAAGAATGTTAGTGAAGAAGAAGCCAGCGCACCGCCCCCGCCCGGCGGGACCGATGCTCCGGGCACGCCCGGTGGGCCCACAGACACAGGTGCTGGCCCCAGCGCCACCACGGGCAAGACTGGGGCGCCTGCCGACCAAGGCGAGTAGCGCTCTTCACGTTCAGGTCCTAGTCGAGCCCCCCGCCTTCGGGTCGGGGGGCTCTCTGCGTTAGGGCCGACTCGTGTCGACGCGAGGCAGGACGGCGCCCGTCGGTGGTCGAAACCCCCAGGCCAATGGTGGGAACCCCCAGTCTCGCGCTGACCGAGGCCTTAGCCCGCCGCGCAGCGCAGCTGCCAGGAGGTCATACGGCCAGATGAGCCCCACGTCTCGCACTCACCCGGTCCTTGTGCTAGCCGCCATCATCTGGTCCGCGGTCGGTCCCGGCTTCTGCGCGGACCAGGCAGAGATCCAGGCTGACATCGAGGCGCTGTCTTCCTTCGGTAGTCGGGTTGCTGGCTATCCGGGGGCCGAGAAGGCCGAGGACTACGTTCGGACCCGCCTGGCCGAGATAGGCTTCCCCGAGCTGCTCGAGCAGGAGCTGGCGCTGGTCAGTCCCGTGGATAAGGGTTTCAAGCTGACCCTGGATAACGGCGACGAGATACGGCTGCACGCGGTCTGGCCGAACCTGGTGGCGACGGGCACGGCGCTGCCGGGCGACGTGGCTGGTCCGCTGGTATACGGCGGCGACGGGGAATTCGCAGACTTCGGCGGCCTCCCCATGGACGGCGCCATCGTCCTCATGGACTTCAACTGCGGCACCCGCTGGCTCAACGCCGCCATGCTGGGCGCCCAGGCCGTTATCTTCGTCCAGCCCGACGAGACCACCCGGCAGGATGCCCTGGAGAAGTACTCCAGGGTCCCCATCGAGTTCCCCCGCTACTACCTGGCGGGCGAGGATGCCGACACCCTCGTGTCGCGCGCCATCGATGCCAAGCCCGGCAGCATGACTTGTGAGATCACGGGCCGGATGGACTGGGAGGAAGTCACGGTTCGGACCCTCATCGCTGAGATCCCGGGCACCGACGCGGAGTTGCGCCAAGAGGCCATCGTGCTCCAGGCGTACTACGACTCCATGTCGGTCGTACCCGCCTTGGCACCGGGCGCCGAGCAGGCTTGCGGCATCGCCGCCTTCCTGCAGATTGCCGAGCATTACGTCGACAATCCGCCCGCCCGGTCGGTCATCCTGGTGGCCTCGCCCGGCCACTTCATGGGTCTCTCCGGAATGCGGCACCTGGCCGACATCTTCGGCCCCAAAGGCCGGCGGCCGGGCGAGCAGGAAGACTTCTACCACCGAGGCGTGAACGACCTACAGAAGCTCATCGACCGCCTGGACGAAGCCATGGCGGACACCCGCGAGCGTGCGGAGCGTCTCTCGGCGCTGGCCGCTAGCGAGCGGGACGAGGATGAGCAGCGGTACGAGCTCCAGCTCACCCCTCGCGGCGAGATCCACTGGGAGGCCGAACTGGCGCGCATGGCGGCTCAGCGCGAGCGGATGCTGCAGGATCTGGAGCTGATGGGCATCTTCCGCGCCCAGGAGCGCATACCGCTGACGGTGTCTCTGGACCTGACCAGCCGCAGCCGGCAGTTCGGACTGACCTTCGCCGGGCACTACTTCGACGATTCCACGGTCATCCGATTCCTTAGTCCCTTGGGGAAGAAGTTCTCGAATATCGCCGAGGAGATCGCTGCCGAAGACGGCTGGGATTTCGAGCGACTGTGGTTCGATGGCACCAACCCGAAGCAGGACAGGAACTGGTGGGACTACTTCCCCGGCCGCATCGCCTTCGAGTCGGAGATGATCCTCAGGGCGGGCCGGCCGGCGGTGACATTCGCCACAGGCAATGACGGGCGGCTGCTCTTCGACACCCCCATGGATCAGGCCCGGTATGTCGACTACGAATCCGTGGCCTTTCAGGCGGCCAGCATCGAAAAGGCGCTACGCCGATTCCTCGATGACCCCACCCTGGACCAGACCGCTTTCAAGCGCACCAAGCGGCTCAAGCTGCCCTACAACATGTACCCGCTGATCGGGCGCACCCTGGAGTTCGTCCGGAGGGCCAGCTTCCTACCCCAGACGCCAGTGCCGGGCGCCTTGGTGGTGGTGCGTGGAGCATCGAAGACCCTAATGGGCGTGCGCACCGACGCCTATGCTTTCGCCGACGGTGACGGCGACTTCCGTATCATCGGGCACCAGAACGGCGCGAATGTGGACGCGTACTATCTGGACCCTGAGTCGGGCCGAATCCGCTACGCCCCCGATCTCGGATCCGAGGGTGAGCGCAAGTTCACGCGAGCCATCTGGCAGCGGGGCCGTCAGGATCGCCCGCTGATCATCTTCCCTTGCGAGTCCATCGCCCTCTACGACCTGGTGGACCAGCGGTATCTGGAGACTCTGGAGCAGGTCTTTGTGTACAACGCCAAGACCGACGCCGAGCCCCATTCCTTCGGGTACGAGCTGCCCGTGTTCAACCCGCCCGCGGGTGAGACGGGGCTGGCGGTGGAGCCTTGTGCCGTGCTCTTCGCCGAGAAGGACATCCCCATCAAGGCGACGCTAGGCATGGGTCTCCTGGGCGCCCGGATGCTCCTGCTGAACTCCTCGGAGGAGCAGCCCACGGGCACCGGCTTCATGCCGGGCGAGCAGGATCGGATCCCCTTCACCGTCTTCCAGGCCGCCCGAGACATGCACCTTCTGGACGAGAAGCGCATCAACGACTTCGTGACCAAAGGGGTCAAGAACCCCCAGGTCGAGAGCCTCCACGCCGAGGCCGGAGCTCGACTCGACGAGGTCCCCAAGCACCTGGAGAACCGCGAGTATGATGAGGCGGTGGCCCTGGCGCGGGCCGCATGGGCTTACGAGTCCAGTGCCTACCCCGACGTGCAGAAGACCTCGCGCGACGTGGTCTATGGAGTGGTCTTCTACCTGGCACTGCTCCTGAGCTTCACCTACTTCGCCGAGCGCCTGGCGGTCGCGGCGACGACGGTGGCGGGCCGGGTGGCCTGGTCGGTAGGCATCTTCCTCGCCGCCTTCATCATGCTTCGGTATTTCCATCCCGCCTTCGATCTGGCGGTCAACCCCTTCATTATCCTGCTGGCTTTCGTCGTGCTCGCCTTGGCTCTCCTCGTCATCTCGATCGTGGTGGGGAAGTTCAACGAGCAGCTCGAGCAGCTCAAGCAGGAGCTGGGTGGCATCCATAAGGCGGACGTGGGGCGCATGAGCGCGGCGGCCATGGCCTTCAGCTTGGGTGTGGCCAACATGCGGCGGCGAGGGGTCCGCACGGCCCTAACGTGCACCACCCTCGTTCTGGTCACCTTCACGGTCCTTAGCTTCACCTCGGTCCGCACCGGGGTGAAGATCAACAAGCTCCCACGCGACGTCGAGCCGGCCTACACAGGCTTCTTCATGCGGGACAAGGTATGGGTACAGCTCGAGGACACGATCCCCGACGTGATGCGGAATGAGTGGGGCGACCGGTACGTGGTGGCCCCGCGTGCCTGGCACATCTCTGGCGACATTACCAAGCGGGCCAACTACGAGGTCCGGTCCTACGCCAATCCCGCCAGCAGCTACACCGTTCACGCCATCCTGGGCCTGTCGCCTCAGGAGACGCTCATCTCGGGGCTTCATGAGTACCTGATCGAGGGCGGCCGGTGGTTCTCGGACGACGAGAGTCAGGCCGTGATCCTGCCAGCCTCGATCGCCGAGGAGCTGGGCGTCACCCCCGAGGCCGTAGCCCGCTGGAACGCCGAGAGTGCCGCCATCGCGCACCTGGAGCCCATAGAGCCCACGGTGACGGCCCACGGCCAGTCCGTCATCCCCGAGCCGGACCTACCAACGGCTAGTGGCGAGAGGGTAGCCGAGGCCTCCCCCCACGTTCCCGCCGCGGCCGCGGCGCCCGAGGAGTCCGGGGCCCGCGCCAAGACCGAGGACGCGGTCATCCGCAGCCGAGCCGAAGCCTTCGGTGAGGACGCGCCCGTGCTGGACCTCAACGGCAGCGTCTATGCCGTGGTCGGCATCATCCCGGACGGCGCCCTGGATCCTCGGTCGACCGAGGGTGAAGCGGCGCGTATCGAGGGCTTCCAGGACCTGGACGGCGAGGCCATTACCCCGGTGGACTTCAGCCAGCTCAAGCCTGAGGTCCTCAATCAGGTGCGGGAGATGATGAGCCAGCGGTACAAGCTGGGCCGGACGGGCGTCTCCTCGCTTCTGCAGGACTATGAGCACTATGTGGCCGGCCAGACCCTGATCATGCCTTACGGCCAGACTCTCCGCATCGGGGGCACCACGCGCTCGGTGGCCATGGGGGTCCCGTCGGTGGAGGAGACCCAGGAGATAGTGGATGAGTACATGGAGCGGCTGGCCGTGAGCCTGTATGCCACGGGGGTGGACGAGGATACGGGCGAGCCGGGGGTGTTCCTCTACTCGTCCATCGGGAGTCGCTCACTCCAGGACGTTGAGACGGTGCTGATCCCGCTGCTTATCGCGGCCCTCATCGTGCTCAACACCATGCTCGGCGCCGTGTGGGAGCGGGTGCGGGAGATCCACATCTTCAGCTCCGTGGGCCTGTCGCCGACCCATGTGGGTGCGCTGTTCTTCGCTGAGTCCTGCGTGTACGCCAACCTGGGGGCGATCCTGGGATACCTGCTGGGCCAGGGCATCACGAAGGTGCTCTTCCTGACCAACAGCCTGGGTGCGGTGGAGACCAACTACTCGTCGCTCTCGGCCGTGTTCGCCACCGTGGTGGTGCTGGCGACGGTGCTTCTCTCGACCATCTGGCCGGCCCGGAAGGCGGCCCAGATCGCCGTGCCCGACATCGAGCGCCGGTGGAAGCTGCCCGAGCCCGAGGGCGACGTGATGACCATCAGCATGCCCTTCACGGTGACGGGCCGGGACGCGCCGGCGTGCAATGCCTTCCTGGAGGAGTTCTTCCAGGCGTA